>CAJLLH010000165.1 GCA_905207385.1 uncultured Eubacteriales bacterium | reverse complement strand
TGATAATATAATAAAAATCAGACTTTGCGCTTTGCTTTTGAATGGGAAACAAGTCTTCCTATAAGTTTTGTAACCTCGGAAACAACTATTATGCTGAACGCCATTGCGAACACTTTGAGCCAGTCTATAATATTCAGTCCGCCCACTGTGTTAAATACTTCGCCGCCGAACTGCGTTATTATTATCTGAAGTACGAACGTGCCCGCAAACACCGCAAGCATTATGTGGTTATGCAGTATATTCCTGAATATGCTGGTGTTGCCGAGCTCCCTTGAGTTGAACGCGTTGAAAAGCTGGAACAGAACGAAAAGCGTGAAGATTGCCGCGCTTTCGTGCCCTTCTTCTATGGCGAGGAAGTTGAAGCTCTTCTGCAATACGACTACGATTACCATAAACAGTCCGTTTACTATAATTCTCGTAAGCATATCCTTTGTTACTATGCTCATATCCCTTGGCGTAGGGCTTCTGTCCATAAGACCTTCGCGCATGGGTTCAAGGCCGAGCGTAACTGCGGGAGGGCCGTCCATTATGAGGTTTATCCACAACATCTGCAGAGGCGAGAAAGGCGTGCCGACGTTGAGGATTACGCAGATCATAACAATGAGAACGGACGAAAGGTTTACGGTGAGCTGGAACTGAATGAAGCGCTGGAAGTTTTCGTAAATGCCTCTGCCCCACTGCACAGCCGTAACTATTGTGGAGAACGAGTCGTCCAGAAGAACAATGTCGCTGGCTTCCTTGGAAACTTCCGTGCCCGTGATGCCCATTGCTACGCCTACGTCCGCATTCTTGATTGCGGGAGCGTCGTTTATTCCGTCGCCAGTTACGGCAACTACGTTGCCCTGAGCTTTAAGCGCTTTTACAACGCGCATTTTTATTACGGGGGTAGAGCGAGCTATAACGCGTATTTTTGAAAGCATTGCAGAAAACTCTTCGTCGGAAAGGTTTTCCACATCTTTCGCCTCCACCGCTATATGCTCGTCGTCGAGTATGCCGAGCTGCGTGGCTATGGCCTTGGCGGTTATTATGTTGTCGCCCGTGAGCATCTTTATATCAATGCCGGCGTGGCGGCAATGTTCTACGGCGGCAAATACGTCGGCGCGGAGAGGGTCGGAAATTACAACGAAGCCGTCGAACGTCATTCCGCTTTCAACGAGGGTGCGCTCTTCGGTAAAGTTGTAAGTTTTGTCGAGAGTGCGGTGGGCAAGACCTATTACCCTGCCCGCCTGAGCCTGATAGCCCGCAATCGCCTCTTCGGCAGCCCTGCGCTCTTCGTCGGGCATAACGCACATCGCAAGAATTTTTTCGGGACTGCCCTTGGTATAAGCCACCTGCGCGCCGTTTTCTTCGATTACCGTGGTCATATTCTTGGTTTCGGAAGAGAACGGATAGCGGAACACCTGAGCGAACGCGCCGCGCACCGAGGCATACTCAACGCCCGACTTGTGCGCCGCTACAAGCATTGCGCATTCGGTGGGGTTGCCAATAAATTCGGGAGTGTCGCCCCTGAAGTGAACGTCTGCCGTAGAGTTTACGCAGAAATTGGTCATCATAGCCGTATCCGCAGGAAGTTCCGAAGGGGTAAGATGGGTATTGCCGAGCTGGATATCGGTTACCGTCATGCGGTTTTCGGTGAGAGTACCGGTTTTATCCGAGCATATTACGTTTATGCAGCCTACCGTTTCGCAAGCGACGAGCTTTTTGACGAGCGCGTTCTGTTTGGACATCTTGATGATGTTTATGGCAAGGGTTACCGCCACTATGGTAGGAAGTCCTTCGGGAACAGCCGCAACAATGAGAACTATGCTGTCGAGGAAGGCGTCGGAAAACTCCTGGAATATCTGGATAGGCGTCATTCCGGCAAAGCCCGCAACGCAGAATTCTATGACCTGAATTACGAATATGAGCACCGCAGCGATTGCACCGAGCATAGTGATAAGTTTGCCAAGCTTTGCAAGTTTTTCCTGCAGAGGAGTGCTAGATTTATCCTGATTGGTAAGCTCGCGCGCGATTTTGCCGAATTCGGTGTTGTCGCCTACGCCTGTAACCACCGCCTTGCCCGAACCGCCCGTTATAAAGCAGCCCGAATAAAGCATGTTCTGCCTTTCGGCTACGGGAGTGTTTTCCGCCTCGCATATAAAGGAAGCGTCCTTATGCACCGCCATGCTTTCGCCCGTGAGAGCGCTTTCGTCGGACATAAGCTGAGTGCTTTCAATAAGCCTGCAATCGGCGGGCAGTTTTGCGCCCGTTTCAACGCAGAGGATATCGCCCACCACCACTTCGCGCTGGGGAATCATCTTCACCTCGCCGTCGCGTATTACCTTTACAAGCGTATCTTCGCCGATTTTGGACAGAGCTTCGAAAGCTTTTGCGCTTCTGCCCTCCATTACTACGGTTATGGTAACCGAAAGCGCGACTGCCACAAGTATGCCGATTACTTCATAAAACTCGCTCTCGCCCGTGGTAACCTGGTTGATTATGTTTACCACAAGGGTTATAACCAGCGCGACGAGAAGGATTATGAGCATCGGTTCACACACGGCTTCCCAGATTCGGCGCCAAACCGACTTGGGTTTTTCGCGGGTGAACTGGTTTTTGCCGTTGCGCGCGCGGCTCTCTTCGACTTCGGCTCCGCTAAGCCCTGCGTCGGGGTTTACGCCCTTTTCAGAGAGCACGTCCTGCGCGGACTGCAAGTACTCCTTCATTAAAAAACCTCCATTTTTAGTCTGCAATAATTTCGATAAAAAATCACGAAGAAAAAAATATCCGCAAGCCCTGTCGGCTTACGGTTAAATATAAAGACTCCGTATAGCCGTTTCAAGGATATACGTGAGTCTGGTAATTTGAGACAGGCCAGGCACAATGCCACGATGTTGGTTACTGCCTACGCGCAGGCTGTGCGCGCTTACTACTCCCCCACGGGATTTAATTGCATATAGATATTAACACATCGGCAAAAAAATTGTCAATCGAAATAAGAAATTTATTTAATAAAATTTTCCAATACTGTTAATTTTAAGGCGCGCCATAAAATTTTATTTTGGCGAACTCAGCTTAAGGCGGCTTATTATACTCTTCCGCCCGTGCCGTTAAGGCTCTGCGGAAGGTATACACGGATAAACTTTACCGCCTGCACGCAGTTGACTACGTATTTTACGCTTTTTTTAACGGGTTTGTCGAGCCCGCTTGCAAGGTAAAAGGTTACCCTGCCGTAATTGAGGTTTCCCGAATACGCCCAGCCGTTTATTAAAAAAGCGAGCTTTGCTGGCGAAGCCTTTACGTAAACGACGTCGCGTGCGGCAAAATACTCGCGTTCGCCGTTTTTATGGCAAAGAACAATAAACCCGTCGGCGCGGTAAGCTATTGTATAGGGCGGCGCAGCCGAACTTACGCTTACATCGGATATTGCGCGGCGGAAAACGAGCGCACACAAAACGGCGTCGGCAACAATCAGAACAGCCGTGATTGTCCAGAAAAGCGCGGGAATGTTCTGCAGAAACAGCACGTTAAGCGCCTGCACCAGCACGATTAGAAAAATATTTATGAGTATCGCCAGAAATACCGAACCGGTGATAGCTTCATTTTTGTTGATCGTCACGCGCCCCGCAAGCGGCGTAAGCTTGATGCCGTTTTCTGTCATCTTATCCTCAAAAACAATACATTACAGCCATAATTTTAGCA
>CAJLLH010000164.1 GCA_905207385.1 uncultured Eubacteriales bacterium | reverse complement strand
GAGCAAGGTCGACCCGTATCTGCGCCCTCTCTACGACGCGCTCTTTGAGATGCTGGGCCCAGACACATACAACAAATACTTGGAGCGCGGCAATATCGAGGTCGCGCCGCTCGCGTACATGCGTGGCCGCACCCTGGACGACAGCTTCATTATACTCGACGAGGCGCAGAACACCTCGCGCGAGCAGATGAAAATGTTCCTTACCCGAATGGGCGAGGGCAGCAGAATGGTAATTACGGGCGACGTAACGCAGATAGACCTGCCCGAAGGCAAAAAAAGCGGTTTAAAACACGCGTTGCGCGTGCTTAAGGAAATAGATGGCATAGCAATATGCCATCTTACGGATAAAGACGTCGTGCGCGACCCTCTTGTAATGAAGATAGTCCGCGCTTATGAAACAGACAGTAAAAGGAGCGAAAGCGAAAAAGGTGAAAAACAGTAAAAAAGCGTATACTCTGGGTGCTTTCGCGTATTTTGCGGGCACGGCGGTGCTCTTCGCCATCTTCCTTCTGATGATAGCCATAAACGTCGGCTCGGAGGCATTGCAGTATATCAGGGAAAACACCAACGGAATAGTGCTCATCTGCATATCTTTCTGCATTGTTTCGGGCATAATGTACTGCTATTTCTATTTTGAAAATAAAAAGTTCATTCTGTCCGTAAGCAAAATAGTGGAAGTATTTCTGCTGTTGTCCGTATCGTTGTTCATTTCCTACCTTATAGGCAAATACGTTAATGCGGCGGCGCGTCCCGTTGCCTTCCTCGCGCTTATGGCGGTTACTTTGCTCGGCCGCCGCGAGGCAATATTCCTTAACATAATATTTGCCCTGCAGATGTTCATTCTGGACAACTTTTCCGACGTAACGGGGCTCAACGCGCTTGAAACTTCGGAAAGTTACAATTTCCTCGTTCTCACGTTCTGCACGGGCATGATAGGCATTTTTATTACCCCCAGAATAAAAACGAGAATAGGCAGCGTGCTTATCGCGTTCGTCCTTCTCATTCCCATAGAAGTCATCACGGCGCTTTTGGGAACGGTCGACGCCGACCAGTTCGACAGAATTCTTAATTTGCTGCTTTTCGGCGTGCTTTCTTCGTTCTTCTCGGTGCTTTTGTATATGTTCCTTCTGCCTGTATTCGAGGTAATGTTCTCCGAACTTACCGTTTTCAGGTTGCGAGAACTGGCTTCCGAGCAGGCAAAACTCATAAGAAGGCTCAAAAAGAACGCACCCGGCACATATCACCATTCAATGACGGTGGCTCAGATAGCGGAAGCCTGCGCGCAGGCAATAGGCGAAGATTCCGAACTTGCCCGCGCGGCGGCGTATTACCACGACGTAGGCAAACTTAAAAATCCCGAAATGTTCACGGAGAACCAGACGGACTACAACGTTCACAACGAACTTACGCCCGAACTTTCCGTAGATATAATCCGTTCGCACACCCGCGACGGCGCAAACCTTATAAGAAAGGCTCACCTTCCCGAATTTTTCGCGGATATAGCCATACAGCACCACGGCACTCTGCCCATCAAGTATTTCTACGCAAAGGCGCTTAAAATGAGCGACGGCGAACTCAATATAGAAAACTATTCTTATTCCGGTCCTACGCCGACTTCCAAAATAGCCGCAATTATTATGATTGCCGACGCATCGGAAGCCGCGGCGCGTTCGCTTACCAACCGTTCGCCCGAAAAGGTGGAAGAGCTGGTGCGCAACATTATAGAAGAAAGGCTCGATTTGGAGCAGTTCGACCATTGCAACATAACGATGAGCGAACTTACCACAATAAAACTTACAATAGTTTCGCAGCTTACGGGCGTATATCATTCGCGCGTGGCGTATCCCAAACTTAAAATCAGCAAGAAGAAACATGAATAATTTGCGTATATATTGCGATCAATTTGATTTTTCGGCAGTTGAAAACGCCTTTGAAGGCGAGTATTCTTCCGATGCTCCGCTGTCTGCGGAACTAGTTTTTGTAAGCGCGGAAGAGATTAAGGAACTCAACGCAAAACACCGCGGCAAAGACGCCGTAACAGACGTTCTTTCTTTCCCTACGCTCGACGGAATACGCGGCAAAAAAATTCTGAAGAAGAATTTTCCGTTCGACATAGGCGAAGACGGCGATATTTTTATCGGTTCTATAGCCATATGCGAGGACCGCGCCAAAGAGCAGGCGGAAGAGTACGGCCATAGCTACAACCGCGAACTGCATTATCTTATAGTTCACGGTCTGTGCCATCTTCTCGGTTACGACCATATCGAAGAGTCTGACAAAAAAGAAATGCGCGAAAAGGAAGAGCGTATTTTAGGCAAAATGGGCATAACGCGCGCCGACTGAGTGCGCGATAGTTGCGGCATATATGCCGCTCAATAAGTGTAAAGCGCGCCTTACGGGCGCGTTTTGCGGTAAATTAAGCATAAAGGAGAAAATTGTGCCATGCGCAGCGGTTTCATCGGCGTAATAGGCAAAGCCAATGCCGGCAAAAGCACGCTTATCAACGTGCTCGTCGGCGAAAAAATATCCATAGTTTCCCCCAAGCCCCAGACCACGCGCGACGCGGTGATGGGCATCCTCACCAAGGAAGATTATCAGCTTGTTTTTGTGGATACCCCGGGCATATACAAAAGCAAAACATACCTTACCGACGTAATGATGAAGACTACCGAAACGGCGGCAAAAGGCGTAGATGTAATTCTTTTCGTGCACGACGGTCATGCGGGCGTATCGGAAAGCGATATCGCGCTTATGAAAAAGTATATGTCGCTTGGCATTCCCATGATAATCGCTTATACAAAAACGGACATAATGCCCAAGGAAAATATCCCCGGCGACGCAAAAACGCTTTACGAAGCGGGCATAACCTGCGACGTATACCCCGTTTCGGCGCGCAAGGGTACAAATATTCACAAGCTTGAAGCGGCGCTCGTTTCAATGGTTCCCGAAGGCGATAAGGTTATCGCTGAAGACATTGTTTCGGACAAGAGTGAAAAATTTATGCTCGCCGAAATAATGCGCGAAAAAATTCTGCTCAAGTTCGATAAAGAAGTGCCTCACGGCATAGCGGTAGTAATCAATAAATTCGAACTCGGCGAAAACGGCGTTTACGACGTCAATCTCGATATCATTTGCGAAAAAGCTTCGCATAAAGCCATACTCATAGGCAAGCAGGGCGCAGCCATAAAGGAAGTATCTTCTTTCGCCCGTAAAGATATGGAAAAATTCCTCGGGGCAAAGGTGTTCCTTACCACATATGTAAAGGTCAAGGAAGACTGGCGCGATAAACCCGGGCTTGTAAAAGACTACGGGTACGAGGTTAAAAAAGACGTAACCTGACGCCGCGCAAATATTTTATGCCTTTTCCGCACAAACTTATTTTGCGGAGGGGTATATGAAAAGAAACGATAGGGATGCGGCGGAACTCGCCTGGAAGATGTTCGAAAAAACGGGCAGCGTAAGTTATTACATGCTGTACAAACAATTATCGGGTAAAAACTGAAAACAGCGGCACATATGCCGCAATTAATCATATATAAATCTGCAAAATACGTTTTTAATACACCATCGATGTTAAGACGAATTATCAGATTAAAGTTCTATTTGTCTGTTAAAAACTTGTAAGGCAAAACTTATCTCCCTAAATAAAGTCGGGGGATTTATACGACAATAAAATATGGC
>CAJLLH010000163.1 GCA_905207385.1 uncultured Eubacteriales bacterium | reverse complement strand
GCCGCGGTAGTCGCAGTCCACCACGCCTACTTTGTTGGCGGGCGCAAGTCCCTGCTTTGTTGCAAGACCGCTGCGCGCATATATGAGGCCCGCATAACCTACGGGAAGTTCAAGGGCTATGCCAGTGGGTATGACTTTTGTTTCGCCTGCGGCAATTTTTACGTCTTCGTCAAGGCAGGCATAAAGGTCCGCGCCTGCGGCATACTGACTGCCGTACGAGGGGATGCGAGCTTTTTCGCTGAGCTTTTTGATTGCAATGTTCATAACAAATCCTTGTATAATTATATTTTTGCCGCAAAATATGCGGCGCAGCCTGTATTTTAAACATATGCCGCCTTAATTTTTTTATAATCGAGCGGCATATATGGCTTAATCAACGGCAATTTTATTCAGACAACAGTTACCCCGTCCCAGAGCACAAGTTCATCTTTTGCAAGCGACTGCTGAACGAGAATTATGCGCTGATTGGACGAACCGCGGAACAGAAGGTCGGGATTTTTGAGTTCTTCCACAAACCTGCCGTCCACAAGCACGTCAATGCATTTCAACAAGCGCATGGTTACTTCGGGGTCGCCCTTTTTGCCCGTGAGCAGGTCGGCTTCGAAATCGTAGCCCGTATAACACCATACCGATTTTTCGGGATAAGCCTTTTTAAGGCGTTCCATAAAGTCCACAAGCGCGAGCTGATTTTCAGGCTCGAACGGGTCGCCGCCGAGAAGGGAAAAGCCTTTTATATAATCGGGCTCCAGTCCCTTTAAAATTTTATCTTCGACTTCTTTGGTGAACGGTTCGCCGTATTTGAAGTCCCACGTTTCGGGATTGAAGCAGTTTTTGCAATGGTTGCGGCATCCACTGACATACAGCGACACGCGCACGCCGGGTCCGTTGGCTATATCGTAATATTTTATTGTTGCGTAATTCATAAATTGACCCCATAATATGCGCCGATTAACGAACTTTTGCGGTGCATAAACAATTAAGCAAAAAGCGCGCCGCGCATATCGCTTTCTGCATATGTGCGGCGCGCGCATTGAATTCAAATTGCAAGCTTTTTAAAATTTAGTAAAGCTTACCCTTGCTGACGCAAGCAGATTAAAGGTGAAGAACCCTTGACTTGATTTCCTTGGTCTTGCCTACGTTCCAGAAGTTTTCGCCCAGATATCCGCAAGTACGGCGCGTAACATTCATTTTGCGCTGGTCCTTGTTGTGGCATACGGGGCACTCCCATTCGTAATTGTCGTTTATCATAATCTCGCCGTCGTAGCCGCATACCTGGCAGTAGTCTGACTTGGTATTGAATTCGGCGTACTGAATGTTGTCGTAAATGAATTTTACAACGTCTTCCATGGCGGTGAGGTTGTGGCGCATGTTGGGTATTTCGACATAGGAAATTGCGCCGCCGGAAGATATCTGCTGGAACTGGCTTTCGAACTTGAACTTGGAGAACGCGTCGATATGTTCGCGCACGTCAACGTGATAGCTGTTGGTGTAATAACCCTTATCGGTAACGTCCTTTATTGTGCCGAAACGCTCTTTATCTATGCGCGCAAAGCGGTAGCAGAGCGATTCTGCGGGAGTACCGTAAAGGCCGAAGCCTATGCCCGTCTCCTTCTTCCACTTCTCGCAGTGGTCGCGCAGGCACTTCATTACCCTGAGAGCGAATTCGAGACCGACGGGGTTGGTGTGTGAAACGCCCTTCATAAGTTTTGTTACCTCGTAGAGGCCTATATATCCCAAAGATATTGTGGAATAGCCGTCGAGCAGGTACTTATCAATCTTTTCGCCCTTCTGAAGCCTTGCTATTGCGCCGTACTGCCAGTGAATGGGAGATACGTCGGAGCATACGCCCATAAGCGCGTTATGGCGAACCATGAGTGCATCGTAGCAAAGCTGAAGTCTTTCTTCCATCAGCTTCCAGAACTTGTCTTCGTCGCCGCGGGCAAGAATGCCTATCTGGGGAAGGTTGAGCGAAACGACACCCTGATTGAAGCGGCCTTCAAACTTGTAGTTGCCGTTTTCATCCTTCCAAGGCGAAAGGAACGAGCGGCAGCCCATAGGCGAGAATACGTTGCCTTCGTAATTTTCGCGCATCTTCTTTGCGGAAATATAGTCGGGGTAAAGGCGTTTTGAAGAGCACTTTACGGCAAGCCTTGTAAGATAGTCGTACTTGCCGCCCTTGAGGCAGTTGTTTTCGTCGAGGACGTAAATAAGTTTGGGGAACGCGGGGGTAACGTATACGCCTACCTCGTTCTTTATGCCCTGATAACGCTGACGGAGTATTTCCTCTATTATCATGGCGTTTTCTTCGATGTACTCGTCGTCCGGTCTTAAGTAAAGGAAAAGCGTAACGAAAGGAGACTGACCGTTTGTGGTCATAAGCGTGTTTATCTGATACTGTATGGTCTGAACGCCCGCCCTGAGTTCGTCCTTAAGACGCATTGAAACGATTTTTTCCTTCTCTTCCTTGCTCACCTCGTCGCCGAGCTGCTCGTCGCACTGCTTCATATACTTTTCCTTGGTGAAGCGCAGATATTTGCCGAGGTGCGCAATGTTTACGGACTGTCCGCCGTACTGCGAAGATGCGACGGACGCTATTATCTGCGTAACTATTGTGCAGGCAACCTGGAAGGATTTGGGGCTTTCTATCATCTTGCCGTTCATGACGGTGCCGTTTTCAAGCATATCCTCTATGTTTATAAGGCAGCAGTTGAAAATGGGCTGAAGGAAATAGTCGGCGTCATGAAAATGAATTGCGCCTTCGTCGTGAGCCTTGGAAATGTATTCGGGCAGAAGTATTCTGCGGGTAAGGTCCTTGGATACCTCGCCTGCAATAAGGTCGCGCTGGGTGGAAGCCGTGCGCGCGTTCTTGTTGGAGTTCTCCTCCATTACTTCCTTGTTGGAGTTGCGGATAAGCGAAAGAATGCTTTCGTCCGTGGTGTTGGCCTTGCGCACGAGCGCCCTTTCGTAACGGTAGAGAATGTAGGACTTCATAAGCTGATACTTCTGCAGTTCCATCAGCTTTTCTTCTACCATATCCTGAATGTCTTCAACGAGCAGACGTGCCCTGTGACGTGAAGATATATCGTCAACGATAGCGGTAATCTGCGCGTCGGTAATTCTGTCTTCAAAGTCAACGGATTCGTTGGCTTTCTGGATGGCGGTAAAAATTTTGCTACCGTCGAAATCTGTGGTCGTGCCATCCCTTTTTATAACTTTCATAAAATTCCTCCTTAAAGCGCAGAGCGCGTAGAAACATCTTTACATAGCCGCCGCGGCGGCCGTGCCTGCGGATAACTTATTCTCTCTTCAGCGAACACTGACATTATACAATAGATATTGTGGAAAGTCAATAGCAGTAACACAATATGTTGTATAAGAAAATATTATAGTAACTGTAAGGAACGCATTCGCGGCATTTTTCAGAGCGATGCGAGCACGCAAGCAAACGCTATTCAGTATATAAAATATATAGTGCGATGTCAAGTGCGGCGGCACAATATGTTGTATGTTTTTTTGTAACAAAATGGAAAATAAGCAAAATAAGCTTTTTCGGCGGCAAACGCGTCGGTTTGCCGCCGAAAACAAAAACTGTTGAAAACTTTTAACAACTTAACACTCTCTTTTCAGTATGCTCGGAGCACCGCGAAAACATACTTAAGCGCCGCGCGCCGCAATTTTTGCG
>CAJLLH010000162.1 GCA_905207385.1 uncultured Eubacteriales bacterium | reverse complement strand
GATTGCCGTTTTGTTTGCGCTCACGCTCATCGGCTTTCTTTCGGTAAAGAGCATGCTGCGCGGCACGGCGGCGGACAGAATAATAAAATAAGAGGAAAACTATGAAATCAAAAAAATGGGTACATACCATTGTGGCCAGCGTTGTATGCTTCGTCATAATCGCTGCGCTCATAGTGGGAAACGTGGCTTGCTGGCTCAACGCCAATATAATAACCTCATTCCTTTGCGGTTATGGCTTTGACGAAGACGGCGAAAGCACCGTCGCTGCGCGCGAAAGTGGCAACGCGCTCGCCGAGGACGTAGAGGAAGAGGGCGTAGTGCTTCTTAAAAACGAAAATAACGTTCTGCCCCTTAAAAACAACAAAGTAAACGTATTCGGCTGGGCAGGCTCAGATAACGGCTTCATACCTCAGGGTACAGGTTCGGGCACCGGTTCGCGCAACGATTACGTAACATTCTACGGCGGTCTTGAAGCGGCAGGCATAGAATATAACACAAAACTTGCAGACGCTTACAATGCGCTTCCCTACAAGCGCGTGGAAGGCGGTTCGTTTGTTATCGAAGCTACTACCGAAGGCTTGTACGACAGTTATTACGGCGTTACCGAAGTAGGCGAAGATTTCTACACCGACGAACTCATGAACAACGCCAGAGCTTTCTCCGATACGGCTATCGTAGTAATCGGCAGGCTTATGGGCGAAGGTAACGACTATTCCAAGAAGCAGTACATTTCCACGGGCGACGACAATAACGACAGAAAGCTTCTTTCCATCTCTGAAAGGGAAGAATACATGCTTGACCTCGTTACCGCCAACTTTGAAAATGTTATAGTTATAACCAACACAACCAACCCCATGGAAATGGGCTTCATAGAGGACCCCGGCATTGACGCGGCTATGCACATCGGCACTCCCGGCACCCGCGGCGCAATAGGCGTTGCCAACCTTCTCAAGGGCACGGTATCTCCTTCCGGTCATCTCGCAGACACCATGGCTTACGACCTCTCCACGGCTGCGTCTTACGCAACGTCGGGCAGGGAAGGCGTAGGCAGCTACCTCGATATCAGCACGGATACCACCCTCGGCACCCGTCAGAATAAGTATTCCGAATACCTTGAAGACATCTATGTAGGCTACAGGTGGTACGAAACCGCCGGCGCGGAAGGCTTCTGGGAATCTGAATACGCAAAGAACAGGTGGGGCGTTGAAAGCTACGAAGACGTAGTTCAGTTCCCCTTCGGCTACGGCCTTTCCTATACCACGTTCGACTGGGTGATTACCGATACCAGTGTTAAAGAGGGTGCGGTCCTCGAAGCGGACGACACCATCAAGATTGACGTAACCGTAACAAACACCGGCGACTATGCGGGCAAGGAAGTTGTTCAGCTCTATTATTCCGCGCCTTACGAAGAGGGCGGCATTGAAAAATCTTCAATCAATCTCGGCGCGTTCAACAAGACCGTAGTTGAACTTCAGCCCGGTCAGAACACCAAGCTTACCCTTGAAATGAAGGTTTCCGATATGAAGTCGTACGACTGCTTCGACAAGAACAACGACGGTCATATGGGTTACGAGCTTGAAGCGGGCGAATATACTCTCAGCCTCCGCACCGACGCTCACACCTTAAAGGATACCATCGACGGCGTCAACGAAATACATTTCACCATAGCCGAAGACATTCATTACGATCAGGACGACGTTACGGGCAATACCGTAGAAAACCAGTTCACAACCTATACAAACACCGAATCCGGCGCGTCCAGCGAAATCAACGAACCGTTCGCAACCAAACCCCATTCCATAGAAGGTTTTGAAAACGACGGCGAAAAGATAACTTATCTCACCCGTGCGGACTTCATCGGAACTTTCCCCGAAGATAAGGGCGCAAATAAGAACGCAGGCTCGCTCAAGCAGGATATGCACGGACTTGCCAGCAGCGAAACGCTCACCGAAGAGGGCGCGGTAGCTCCCGAATGGAATTCAAAGGAAACTTCGTGGACCATACAGGATGCGTTCGGCGCAGACTATAACGATTCTATCTGGGACGAACTTGTAAGCCAGCTCTCTCTCGACGAAGCTTCGCTTCTCATAGCTCAGGGCGGTTTCGGTACAATAGAACTTGAAAAGATAGGTAAACCCAAGACGTACGATACCGACGGCCCCAGCGGTTTCAACACCAACGTAACGGGCGGCAACAACCTCAAGGCCGTTAACTATCCCAGCTCTACGGTGCTCGCTCAGACCTGGAACTATTACATGGCTTATCAGGTCGGCAATGCAATAGGCATAGAAGCTAACGCGCTCGGCATAGACGGCTGGTACGGCCCCGGCGCAAATATTCATCGTTCTCCCCTCGGCGGCAGAAACTTCGAATACTACTCCGAAGACCCCGTACTTGCGGGCATTATGTGCGCATATCACGTTATGGGCGCTAAAGAACAGGGCGTACTTGCTTATATCAAGCACATAGGCCCCAACGAATCCGACTCTGGACGTAACGGCGCATACAAGTGGCTCACCGAACAGAGCCTGCGCGAAATTTACCTCAAACCCTTCGAATACGCTGTCAAGCTCGGCGGCAGCAACGGACTTATGGCTTCCGTTGACCGCGTGGGCGGCGCAAGGGTAAGCGGTTCGTACGCGCTTCTTACCGCGGTAGTACGCAACGAATGGGGCTTCCAGGGTACGGTAATTACCGACTACTACCAGAGCGGAATAGTAAACGACATAGATGAAGGCATACGTTGCGGCAATACGCAGGTTCTTCTGCCCGACTCCAGCCCCTCGCTCTTCGACGACAGAACTTCGGCAACTTCACAGAAGTACATTCACAAGAGTGCCAAAGATATTCTCTATTCATATGTGGCAACCAAGTACTATCAGATGACGTCTACGGGTCTCGACGTTGACCAGGTAATAGGCGAAACTCACGATGTATTTGCTTGGTGGAAACCCGTCCTTATAGTTATCGACGTGGTAGCGGTAGGACTTGCGGCGGTATGGATTACGCTTTCCGTACGTTCGGCAAACAAAAAGTCAAACGCGCCCGAAATAACTACCACGGGCGAGTAAAAAAACAGAATTTGTTTGCTGTCCTCCTAATGCAAACAAAAAAATAGCGTTGCTGTTACTGTAAAGTTTCTTCGGCCCGGCGTCAAAAGCGCCGGGCTTTTTTGTATAAATAAAACCGCGCGATAGCCGCACGGTTTAAAAATTCAATTATAATATATGGTTATATATTATGTGATTGTACTACGCCGATTGTTTGCGGGGTTTATCAGGTAAATTCTGGCGTGCTGTAAAGCTTATTAATCTGATATTAATTTTGAAACTGGGAAAGTCGGATGGAGGGGGATAGAGTAAAACGGTAAGAGTTGTTATGGTGGCGGGCAATTTGATGCTTGAGATTAATATTTCAAATCTCATCATAATACAAATTGACATCAAAAAAGCGGATAAAACAAAATGTTTTACCCGCTTTTTTGGCGCAGATGATGAGATTTGAACTCATGCTGCAGTTTCCCGCACTACTCCCTTAGCAGGGGAGCCCCTTGAGCCACTTGGGTACATCTGCATCTCTGATGTGCGTAAGGTAGCTCTTGCCTTACAACCCGATTAACTTTCTACGCTAAACGACTAAATTAATATACCATACTTTTGCAGTTTTGTCAAAACTTTAGCAATTACTTTTGCAAAATTTGTATGTATTTTTATAG
>CAJLLH010000161.1 GCA_905207385.1 uncultured Eubacteriales bacterium | reverse complement strand
TAAAATATTTTTATTCGCTTGCTTTATTATATATGCCCGCAAGTCGTTTTACAACGGCGCACGAATGTGTTATACTTTCCCTGAATAATTTTAAGCGGCGCGCGCGGCGCGCCTTAACGGTGAACACAATGTCAGAAAAATTTTACATTACAACGGCTATAACCTATACGTCGGGCAAGCCGCACATCGGCAACACTTACGAAATAGTTTTGACGGACGCTCTTTCGCGCTTTGCGCGCATGCAGGGCAAGGACGTGTTCTTTATGACGGGCACGGACGAGCACGGCCAGAAAATTGAGCTTAAAGCGGCGGAAAAAGGCGTAAGCCCCAAGCAGTTCGTAGACGGAATTGCCGACCAGATAAAGGGTTTATGGTCGCTCATGGGCATAAATTACGATAAATTTATCCGCACTACCGACGCCGACCACGAGCGCGTCGTTCAGAAAATTTTCAAAAAGTTTTTCGACGACGGCGACATATACAAAAGCGAATATTCGGGCATGTACTGCACCCCTTGCGAAAGCTTCTGGACGGAAAGCCAGCTTGTAAACGGCAAATGCCCCGACTGCGGCAGAGAGGTAAAGCCCGCGCGCGAAGAAGCTTACTTCTTTAAAATGGGTAAGTATGCTTCAAGGCTTGTGGAGCACATCTGCACCCACCCCGAATTCATAACCCCCGTATCGCGCAAGCACGAAATGCTGAATAACTTCCTGCTTGCCGACGAATTTATAGGCAAGTCTGACGAAGAGCTTGCCGCGGCGGCGCGCGACGGAAGCCTTAAAACCAAGCTTCAGGATTTGTGCGTTTCGCGCACTTCCTTCAAGTGGGGCGTTCAGGTAGACTTCGACCCCCGCCACGTAGTTTACGTATGGCTTGACGCGCTCGTAAACTATATCACGGGCATAGGCTTCGACCCCGATAACCCTTCGGAGCTTTTCAAAAAGCTCTGGCCCGCAGAAGTTCACGTCGTGGGCAAAGATATAATAAGGTTCCACGTAATTTACTGGCCCATATTCCTTATGGCGCTCGGTCTGCCTTTGCCCAAGCGCATCTTCGGTCATCCCTGGCTTTTGCAGGGCGGCGACAAGATGTCAAAGTCCAAGGGCAACGTTATTTACGCCGACGACCTTTCCCGCATTTTCGGCAAGGACGCCGTGCGCTACTACGTTCTTCACGAAATGCCTTTCGACCAGGACGGCACAATAACTTGGGAGCTTGTGTGCGACAGAACCAATTCCGACCTTGCAAACACGTTCGGCAACCTTGTAAAGCGCACCGTGTCTATGACCAATATGTACTTCGGCGGCGAAGCCGAAGACTGCGGTGTTTATGAGGACTGCGACGACAGTCTTAAAGAAGTGGTATGCTCCGCGCGCGATAAGGTTGCGGCGGCAATGAACAACTTCCGCGTAGCCGACGCTCTGGACGAGGTATGGGCAATTTTCCGCCGCGCAAACAAGTATATAGACGAAACTACGCCCTGGATACTTGCCAATGAGGAGGCTAAAAAGCCCCGCTTAAAGACGGTGCTTTACAATCTCTGCGCGGCAATTTCCGTCGGCGCAAGCCTTTTGAAGCCCTTCATGCCCGATACCGCGGCGGAAGCGCTTGCCGAGGTCGGCTCTGAAGAACGCGCATACGACAGCCTCGCTTCGTTTGGCGTGCAGAAGGCTTACAAGGTAACCGAACAGCCCAAAACGCTGTTCGCGCGCATAAAGTTTGCCGATATCAAGCCTGAAATCGATAAAATTTGCGAGGCTCAGATTGCGGCGGCACAGCCTGCAGCTTCCGCTCCCGAAGAGCAAGTGCCTCAGATTACCATAGACGATTTTGCAAAAGTGCGCATGCAGATAGGCACGATTGTTGCGTGCGAGCCCGTAAAAAAGAGCAAACTGCTGCACGAAACGGTGGACATTGGCGGCAAAACCATATCCGTTTTAAGCGGAATTGCCAAGCATTACACCGCGGAAGAGATGGTGGGCAAAAAGGTAGTGGTAGTAACCAACCTTCCCCCGCGCGAAATGAAGGGACTTAAAAGCGAGGGCATGATTGTCTGCGCCGAAGCTCCCGACGGCACTCTTTCGATTGTAGTGCCCGAAAAGGACGTACCTTCGGGGAGCGTGCTTTCGTGAGCGAGACGCAATTCGGCGAGGCGGGATATATAGACGTGCATTGCCACCTTACGGGCGGCGAGTACGGCGATTTGTCCGCTCTTATATCTTCGCTTGAAGAAATCGGCGTAAAAAAAGTAATCGCCGCGGGTTTCGATATCCCCTCGTCGCAAGGCGGGGCAGAGCTTGCGGACAAATACCCTTCGGTATATTTCACGGCGGGTTTTCACCCCACCGAGCTTAAAAAGTATAAAGAGGGAGACCTTGAAATTATAAAGGAGCTTTTATCCCACCCCAAATGCGTGGCGTTAGGCGAAATAGGTCTTGACTACCATTATGCGGACACGGATAAGCCCCTTCAACACAGGCTGTTTGCCAAGCAGCTTGAAATGGCGGCGGAAGCGGGCATTCCCGTGCAGATACACAGCCGCGACTGCGCCGAAGATATGCTTAACTTTTTAAAGGAACGCGCACCGCTTTTAAAAAGCGGCGCGCTTCTGCATTGCTATTCGCACTCGGTTGAAATGGCGGCGGAGTTTTCAAAGCTTGGCATATGTTTTTCTTTCGGCGGAACTTCAACCTACAAGGGCAGCAAGCGCGCAAGAAGAACAATTGTCGCGCTCGACGAAGAAAGGCTGCTTACGGAAACGGACAGCCCGTATCTTCCGCCCGCAAGCAAATACGGCACTTTCCCCAATACGCCCGCAAGTATTCCCGAAATAACGGCAAATATGGCGGCTTTAAGGGGCGTTTCAGAGGGCGAAATGAAAGTTGCGGTATGGAATAACGCTCATCGCCTTTTTACAAAGCTTAAAAACTGATTGACCCGCATATATGGCGGAATTACCGCATAAAATTTGCCCCTTACCGTAAGGGCAAAAAGTTGCATATGCCCCGCATATATGGCGAAATAAAGCCGATAAAATAAAAACGGCGCCGCAAAACATAAAAGCTTTACGGCGCTTTCTTCTGTAAGGTAAAATACGGATTGCTCCGCTTTACAATAAAAGTATCTGCGCCCGCAACATTTATATGCGGCGCGGAGGAAGGTAAATTATGGAAGACAAGGTAAAAGACGTCCTGCTTTCTCAGGGCTTTAAATTCAAAAAACAGTTCGGGCAGAACTTTATAACGGATACGAACCTGCTCTCTTCCATAGCGGACGGGGCGGGGGTAACGGCACAAAGCACCGTCGTTGAAATAGGCTGCGGCGCGGGCACGCTTACGCGCGCCATTGCCGAGCGCGCAAAAAAGGTTGTGGCGTTTGAAATAGACCGCGACCTTGAACCCGTTCTTGCGTTAACTTTAGCGGGCGTGGAAAATGCCGAAGTTATATTCCGCGACTTTCTAAAGGTGGATATGCGCGCCTTTGAAGAGAAGATGCCGCCTTATTTAGTCGTTGCAAACCTGCCCTACTATATAACCACGCCGCTTGTAATGAAATTTATAGAGGACGCCAAAAAGTGCCTTTCACTCACCGTAATGGTACAGGAAGAGGTAGCCGACCGCTTCTGCGCTACGTGCGGCACTCCCGAATACGGCGCGGTTACCGCAAACATAGCTCTGCGCGGCGAATGCAGGGTGATAAAAAGGGTTTCGCGCAATATGTTCAGCC
>CAJLLH010000160.1 GCA_905207385.1 uncultured Eubacteriales bacterium | reverse complement strand
TCGCCCGTACCTATCACAAGGCCGCCCGTCTTGTTGGCAGTGTCCATAAGTATAAGGGTGCGCATACGCGCCTGGGCGTTTTCGTAGGTGACGTCGAGCTTTTCTTTATCGTGACCGATATCTTCAAAGTGCTTTAAAACGCTGCCCGTTATATCTACCTTTCTGAATGTGGCGCCAACCGCCTCGATAAGGTCTACCGAGCTTTTGAAAGTTTTGCCCGTAGTGCCGAAGCCGGGCATGGTTATGGCTATTATGTCGGCAAAATCTTTGCCGAGCTTGCAAAACGCCCTGCGCGTTACAAGAAGGGCAAGCGCCGAGTCAAGTCCGCCGGATATGCCTATCACGGCAGTTTTCGCGCCTGTGTGCCTGAGGCGCTTTACGAGGCCCATAGTCTGAAGGTCGAGTATAAGTTCGGTGCGTTCGGCAAGGCGCCTGCCGCTTTTAGGAACGAAAGGCATGCGCGGGAAGTCGCGTTCCACCTCCGCCTCACTTTCCGCCGCAGTGAACGGAACTTCGGTATGGAGCGAAGTTTCGCAGCAGTAGTACGAGCTTGAACATCTGCGCCTTTCGCCGTCGAGTTTGTCCGCGTCGATATCGGCACATGTCATGCCGTTTTCAAACAGACGGCTTTCGGAAAGGACGGCGCCGTTTTCGCAAATAACATTGTGCCCCGCAAAGACCATGTCCGTAGTGCTTTCGCCGTCGCCCGCGTCGCAGTATACATAGCCGCTTATAAGCTTTGACGACTGCATTTTAACGAGGCTGCGCCTGTAATCCGCCTTGCCTGCTATCTCGTCCGAGCAGGAAAGGTTTACTATTATATTCGCGCCTGCAAGCGCATGGCGAACTGAGGGCGACGAAGGCACCCACAAATCTTCGCATATTTCGCAGGAAACGGAGAACAGCGGCATGTTCTGCGCCTTGAAAATAATATCAGCCCCGAACGGAACGCTTTCGCCGCATATTTCTATGGACGAAACGCCTTTTTCCGCCGCGCAGAAATGACGGCGTTCGTAAAACTCGCCGTAATTGGGAATGCATGATTTAGGCACAACGCCCAAAATATGGCCGTTGCTGATAGCGACGGCACAGTTATAAAGTCTGCCGCCCTTTTCTATCGGCGCGCCGACAAAAACTAAAATGCCGCCCGCAATATTGTTTTTAAGGTATTCAAGCCCCTTTAAAACGCTTTCCGTAAGCGCGCGCTGGTTGAACAGGTCGCCGCAGGTATAGCCGCTTACGCACAGTTCGGGGAACACCGCAAGCTGAACGCCCGCTTCGGCCGCGCGCACGGCGGCGGCAGCTATTCTTCTGACGTTGAACGGGACGTCCGCCACCTTAATTTCGGTAGTGACGGCGCATACTTTTATAAATCCGTGGCGCTTCACGCCTTTTTCTCCTGTATGAGTTTATATTCTTCGCGTATAGCGGCTTCAATTTCCGCTTTCACGTCGGGGTTGTTTATAAGGTAATCCCTCATCTTCTCCCTGCCCTGGGCAACCTTATCGTCTTTATAGCTAAACCATGCGCCGCTCTTTTTAAGCACGCCGAATTCAACGCCGAGGTCAATAAGGCAACCCACCTTGGAGATGCCCTCGCCGAACATGATGTCGAACTCCGCCTGTTTGAAAGGAGGCGCAACTTTGTTTTTAACGACTTTGCACTTTGCCCTGTTGCCTATTATGCCGTCGCCGTCTTTGAGCGCGTCGGCCTTGCGGATATCCAGCCTGAGCGAAGCGAAATATTTGAGCGCCTTGCCGCCCGGAGTTGTTTCGGGATTGCCGAACATTATGCCAACCTTTTCGCGGAGCTGGTTAATAAATATAACGCAGGTCTTGGAGCGCGCGGTGATTGCCGTAAGCTTGCGCAGAGCCTGCGACATGAGCCTTGCGAGCAGTCCGACGTGCGTGTCGCCCATATCGCCTTCGATTTCCGCCTTGGGAGTGAGCGCCGCAACAGAGTCCACGACAATTACGTCGACCGCGCTTGAGCGGACGAGCGATTCGCATATATCGAGCGCCTGTTCGCCCGTGTCCGGCTGGGAAATATACAGCTCGTCGGTGTTAACGCCGAGATTTTTGGCATACACCGCGTCGAGGGCGTGCTCGGCGTCGATAAACGCCGCAACGCCGCCGCGCTTCTGAGCTTCGGCGATTATGTGAAGGGCCACCGTGGTTTTACCTGAAGATTCGGGGCCGTAAATTTCCATTATTCTGCCGCGCGGTACGCCGCCGACGCCGAGGGCGAGGTCCAGGGAAAGGCAACCCGTGGGAATTACTTCCAGGTCGGTGTTTACGCTGGCGTCGCCGAGCTTCATGATTGCGCCCTTGCCGTACTGCTTTTCTATCATTGCAACGGTAGAATTGAGCGCCTTGAGTTTTTCTTCGTTCATCAATATTCTCCTGAAAAAGGTTTTTTACGTCGTTATTTTATAGCGCTGTATACCAAAAACAGCGCGTAATTTATCGCGGTGTTCGTAATCGTCTTTCTGTCGCCCGTAAAATTGTATTTATACACCCTTACGCCGTCTTTGAGCCCGACGGAAATATAGCACAGTCCGACAGGTTTTTTTGTATTGTCGGATTTAGGCCCCGCAATGCCCGTGGTTGCCACGCAAACATCGCAGTGACCCTGCCTTATAAGCCCTTCCGCCATCTCGTAAGCCGTTTCCGCGGATACCGCACCCGTGGATTTTATTGTCATTTCGTTTACGCCGAGTCTTTCTTCCTTGGCCTCGTTGGAATAGGTGTTCAGCCCCTCGAAGTAAACTTCGCTTATGCCCGGCACTTCAACAAGCCGCTGGCCTATGCCTCCGCCGGTAAACGACTCGGCACAGGATATGGTCATGCGCCTGAGCTTTAAAAGCTGATAAAGCCTTTGAGCAAGCGTGATATCTTCAAGCGCGTAGATATACTTATCGAGAGCTACCGCGAACGTGCGGACGACCTCGTCGACAAGCATTTTGGAATCGCTTTCCGAGTAGACGATTTCTATAGTGCAATCGCCGTAATTTTCGTAGACGTTGCATTCAAGCGCGGGATTGATTTTTTTTGCTGCCTCAACGGCTTTAAGAATATCGGCACGCGGCGCGCCTACGGCTTTTATAAAAGATTTGCCTACTTTTTTACCGAACTTTTTGCAGATATACTGCGCTATCTGCGCGTAAGTGGCAGCATTGCCGCCGTCGGTAAAGTATAAAAAGACGGTAAAATCTTCGCCCTCCATAGTGCCAGCCATATTGAATTTTGAACCGTAAAGCGGTTCTAAAAATTCTTTCAGCGCTCCGTCCATGGAATGCGGGCAAATTATAACCGTGTTGGCAAAATTTTCGCGGCAGTCGCGGAGCTGGGTTACTATATCCTTAGAACTGTCGTAGGCCACAACGGCGATTTTATCGAAGTAAAGCCCTTCGGAAGCGAACGCGCGGAGCGCGGGCGCATACTCGGACGTATCGGAAATAATCTTTTTGTTTTTTAAAACAACAAGACAGTTTTTCATTTTTTAATTTAATTACTTTTTAAGTATGCCTATATTTTTAACTATATAATTTACACCCGAAATTATGGTGAGAATTACGGCTGCAGCGAAAAGAATAAGACCAATATAGTTTACCGCGCGGGCAAAATCAAGAAGCGCGGAAGAACCCGACGAAATGCAGATTTCTATTACGCCGGCACTTATAAGCAGCACAATTATAGAAGCATCCTGAAATACAGTTTTGTATTTTCCGAAAATATCGGCGG
>CAJLLH010000159.1 GCA_905207385.1 uncultured Eubacteriales bacterium | reverse complement strand
ATGTGCGCGGAAAATTTTGTTTTACCGCGCAGAATTATTCAATTAAATCAAGTGGTGGCGTCAGTCTTTCTGTACCTGGGCTTAGAGCCGAAGCGCGGGGTTTTCGGATGCCTCGTCTGGTCTTTGACGTTTTCGTCGCAGCCGTCTTTACCGTCTTTGCAATCACCTTTGCAATTGCCGTCGGGGCAGTTGCCGTCTTTGCAGTCTTCCTGCGCGCCGCCGTTTACATCTTCGGGCATATCCTCGGCATCTTCTTTCTGCTTATCGGAAGGAAGATTTCTGCCCTTCGTAAAGCCGCCGTCGGGTATTATAAATTCAAACCCGCCGCGCTTGTGAGGCATACCGCGTTCGCTGTCGAACTCAAAATTTTTTCTGCGTTCGGCGCTGTTGCTCTCGCTTTTTCTGCCGTGCTTTCCTTGCCTGTGCATATGCCCGCCTTTTGAATGTTTGCCATTCTTTTTGCAATCTTCGTGCGAATTTCCGCAATTGCCGTCGGGGCAGTTTTCGTCTTTATTGTTATTCTCGCAGTCGGGGCAATCTTCGGTTATTTCCTGAGCTTCGCGCCCGTAACCCTGCATTGCGTTGTTGCCGCCGCCCGTCTGACCTTTAGAGCATGCCGCGCTGCAGCATGCAGCCGCCGCAAGCGCGGCGGTAAGTAATATAATGTTTAACTTTTTCATGCCGATAGTATGCGGAAATTATCCAAGGTTATTCATTTGCTTGCATAATTGATTGCGATGTGTTAGAATAACCCTTGCCTGAGCGGAAAGATGCTTTCTGACCGTAAAGGGGTGAATAATTGTGCTTTGAATGTGCGGTGCTTTTTGTACCGCACAATATCGCGTGTTATCTCCCTTACCGTTCAGGCAGGGGAGTTTTTTTATGAGCGAAAACAGAGTTGCCGTAATAAGCATAATAGTTGAAGACAGGTCTTCGGCATCGCAGATAAACGCGCTTTTATCTGAATTTGCCGATTATATAGTAGGAAGAATGGGAGTGCCTTATAAGTGCAAAAATATTTCTGTAATGTGCGTAATAGCAGACGCCCCCGCGGAAGTCTTAAACACTATAACGGGCAAAATAGGCATGCTTTCCGGCGTTACGGCAAAAACGCTTATGAGCAAAATCTGAATTTAATCAAACAATGTAAGCGCTCAACATATGTAAAATGGTGCATAGTTTTAATTGCATTCGCGCGCATATGTTAATCTTTATAACGATTTCAATTTTTAAGGAGATATATTATGAAAATTTTGCACAAGACTTTTGCCGTTCTCGCGTGTGCCGCGGCGGCTTCTGCGTGCGTTATGGTTTCCGCCTGCGCAGATAACACATCTGAAGGCAATTTCAGCTATACGGTAGCAATGCCCGACGGCGCGCCCGCTCTTGCGGCTGCTCAGCTTATGGTTGAAGATATGCAGTTCGGCGGAGAAGTAGAGTACAAAGTAGTAAATTCCAACGCCATCGCCCAGCAGATATCGGGCAAATCTGCCGATGTGTGCATTCTTCCCGTAAACGCAGCAGTTCAGCTTGCGGGCAACGGTGAAACCTATTCACTTTTAGGCACGGTTACTCACGGCAACCTTTATATGATTTCCGCAAAATATCCCGATGCACAGATAACCGTGCAAAATCTTTCTTCGCTTGAAGGTAAAACGGTAGGCTGCATTCAGCTTGAAAGTTTTGTTGGCAATGTTTTCAAAATGATTTTAAAGGCGAACAATATCGAATATAAAGTAGTTGAAAGCGCAGAAGATGCCGAAAGCGGAGTGGTTAACCTTATGAACATAGCCGACCCTGCAAGCGGTATAAATCCTAAAGCTCCCTACGATTATATGATAGCCGCCGAGCCTGTGGTAACTGCAAAAACGACTGCCACGCCCGAGCTTAAAATAGTGGGCGACATTCAGGCGCTTTACGGCGAAGAGGGCTTCCCTCAGGCGGTTATGCTCGCAAAAAATTCTGTAATATCAGAAAACCCCGACTTTATAACCGATATATGCGAAGCTGTTGAAGCCAACGCCGAATGGATAGCTTCCGACAGCGCCGATATGTCTGCAATAGTTTCGGCAATCAATGCAAACTACGGCGGTGCAACCAGCAGCCTTAACGCCAAAAACCTCAACGCTACGGTCATTTCGCGCTGCGCGATAGAGTTTGTTTCCGCTTCGGATTGCAAGCAGGAAGTGATAAGTTTTATTGACAAATTTGAAGAGGTAACTGGCGCAACGCTCACCATTGCAGACTCTTTCTTTTACAACGTAAAGTAACTTAAATTTTTTGCTCGACGGTTGAACTTAACTTCAGAAAAAACGGCGGAGAATATTCGCGTAGGCTATTAAATTCATGAGTAATAAAAAGCAGAATTTTTACAACTTAATAATTTCCGTCTGCGCGTTGCTTTGCATGTGGTTGGTGTGGGTTATAGCCTGGCTTATTGTTGACGACGGTTACGTTATACCCTCTTTTACAGATACGGTTAAGGAAATCGGCGCGCTTACGGTATCTTCGGAATTCTGGCAGGCGTTCGGCTTGACGCTGGCTCGCACGGCAATATCGTGGCTTGCGGCAACCGTGCCGCAGCAGTCGCTTCGGCTGGCGCAGTATTTCCCGCCGTGCGAAAGTTTGCCGCGCCTTTCATTGCGGTATTCCGCACCGTTCCAACAATGGCAATAACGCTGATGCTTTTAATATGGTCTTCGCCGCGCGTCGCTCCTGCGATAGTTTCGGCGCTGATAGTCTTTCCCATAGCTTATGCAAGGTTTAATTCCGCGTTCGACGGAATAGACCGCAAACTTACCGATATGGCAGACGTGTACAATGTTCCGTTCGGCGAGCGCCTTGCAAAAATTTATATACCTCAGGTTATGCCGCCCGTACTTTCGCAGATCGGTCCCGATTTTTCGCTTACTTTAAAAGTTATGGTTTCGGCGGAAGTAATGTGCAGTACGTTCAATTCGCTCGGCGGGCTTATATACCAGTCAAACGTATTTTTAAATACCGCGCAGATGTTCGCGCTGACTATATGCACAATAGCAGCCGGCGGCATTTTAAGCTGGTTGCTCGGTTTGCTTACTTATTTCACGCGCAGATGGACGGGCGCGGTCGATCCCCGCACAAAGGAGGCGCGCGATGATTGATTTTGTAAGGGTTGCCGACGGAGCGGATATAGTTTTTAAAAACGTAACAAAAAAATACGGCAATCTTGCGGTATACGAAAATTTTGATTTTACCATAAAGCGAGGAGCAATAACCTGCATTCTCGGTGAAAGCGGAAGCGGCAAAACTACGCTTTTAAATATGATTGCGGGGCTTACACCGTATGAAGGCAGCATAACGCCCGCGCTTAAATGCTCGTATGTTTTTCAGGAACCGCGCCTCGTGCCCAACCTTACGGTGCGCGGCAATCTGTCGCTTGTATGCAAGGATAAGCGCCGCACGGACGAAATGCTTGCCGCGGTTGAACTTACAGAAAAGGCGGAAAGTTACCCCGTATCGCTTTCGGGCGGTCAGGCGCAGAGAGTGGCTGTGGCGCGCGCTTTTTTGTACCCTTCCGACCTTATCCTTTTAGACGAGCCGTTTTCTTCGCTCGACCTTGCGCTTAAGCTTAAAATTTCTGCCCAGTTTTTAAAATTATGGCAAAGGGAAAAGCGCACGGCGGTTTTCGTAACGCACAACGCCGACGAAGCGCTTATGCTCGCAAACAGAATAGTCGTGCTCAAAGGCGGAAAGGTGGTAAAGGAGTTTTACCCC
>CAJLLH010000158.1 GCA_905207385.1 uncultured Eubacteriales bacterium | reverse complement strand
GCCGATTAAAAACGGCGCGCGCCTTATTTTATTAATCAAAAATATGAAAAAGTTATCTTCGCTATTATCTATAGCAATAATAATCATTTCCATAATGATAAGCTCTTCGGGCATATTCGCTTTTACTTTTAGTCTCGACTCGTCGCGCGTACCAGACAACAGCTACATCATAACGGACTACAGCGCTGAGTATGAATATGTTGACGGAAGAACTTTTGCCGTTACCGAAAAGGTTACCGCCGTTTTCAACGAATCGGGAAAGCACGGCATTATCCGCGACCTTGCCGTAAACAGCGGCGAAGTTTATTACGAAGTTTCCGCCTCAGGCGCGCCTTACAACGTAAAGTCGGAAAGCCTTAGCTTTATAAGCGTTTACCTAGGCGACGAAGACAGAGTTGTACCCGTAGGCCAGCCTCAGCAATACACCATTAATTACAAATTCAAAATACCCGAAAGGGAAAACCGCGACGAATTTGCCATTAACGTTCTTGGCGGCGGCTGGGCGACGAAGATAGAAAGCTTTACCTGTAAGCTTATCCTCCCCTCCTCCCCGAACGAAATAAAAGTTGCGGGCGGAGACGCGACAAGCAGCGGCGAAGACAAGATTTACACGGTTACCGCTTCCGGACTGAACGCATTTGAAGGCATAACCGTTTATGCTCTGTTCCCCGACGGAACGCTTGGAGCTTTCGGTCCGGATACGGGCGAAATTATTGCGGTTGTGGTAGCCTTCCTCGCACTGGCGGCGATAGCCGCGCTGTGCGTGATTGTGCCCAAGCGCACGCCGCTTGCAGTTGTGAATTTTTACCCGCCCGATAACATGGACCCGCTTGAAGCAGGCACGCTTATCGACGGAACTGCGCAGGACGAAGACGTTACGTCGCTTTTGTATTACTGGGCAGACAAAGGGAACATTACGATTGACTTTACAAACGAAAAAGACCCCTTGTTTATACTGAACAACAGCTTGCCTTCGGACGCGCCAGAACATCAGAGGTTGCTTTTTGATAAGATTTTTGAAAACCGCGACCGCGTAAACGTATCCAAGCTTACCAACAAACTGGCTTCAGCCGCACAGACTTCCAAATCTGCCGTTCGGGCAAAGACGCCGTCCGTATACTCCAAAACGTCGCGCATTGCCTCTGTTGCAGCGGCGAGCTGCGGAGCGATAATTTACATCGCAACTATTATCGGTCGCGCGCTGGGCGTAGGATTATTTTTCCCGCTTGCTTTTGTTGCAGCTTTTGCTCCGCTCTGCATTTACCTTACGGGCAATTTTGCGGCGCGCAACAGACTTAAGTATTCAAAGAAAAAGCGCACATTACTTTTTGCGGCACAACTTGCCGAAGCGGCGGCATTTACCGTTGCGGCTTTCTTTGTAGTTCCGCAGACGTTCATATTGAATTATATGGACGCGTTGCTGACTGCCGCCTGCTGCGGAATGGCGGTTGCCGCGCCCTACCTTTTAAGGTATACAAAGCAGTACAGCGAAGCGGTAGGTCCGCTTTTGGGGTTCAGAAACTTTATAGAAATAGCCGAAAAAGACAAACTGGAAAAACTAATAGACGAAAATCCTTCATACTACTATAAAGTGCTGCCCTACGCGCAGGTTATGGGCGTTTCCGACGTATGGGAAAACAAGTTCAAAGGCATAAACCTTCAGCCACCCGAATGGGCTTACGGATATAATTACAACGTGTTCGATTATATTCTGTTCAGCGCACTTCTTCGCAGTACCTGGAGGAGCACGGCAAGAGCGTTTGTACCGCCCCCTTCAAGCTCGGGAAGAAGCGGCGGACACCGCGGAGGCGGCGGATTCCACGCAGGCGGAGGCTTCGGCGGAGGCGGAGGCAGAAGCTGGTAACAATATTCGCGCTTGCGCAAGGCTTATGCAGCCGCAGTAAAAAAAACAAAACGCGGCGCATATGTCAAACTTAATAAACGTAAAAGGCAGGGTCTCCCCTGCCTTTTTATTTACGTTTCAGGATTATATTTCCGCGCCGTAACGTAAAAAAAGGTTTTGCTTTTCAGCAAAACCTTTTCCGTGATTTTAAAATAAATCCGCCTGTGCCGTGATATGAAAAAGTATTAACCCGGGTCTCCCAGGTGGGTGCGGCGGAGCGAAACATCGGACTTTCCGAATAATACAGACCTTGCCTATTTCCGCAAACGGACCGCTCCCGAAATTTTGAACTGTGGATTACGAATTTCCCATACCACGAACACCGCAGAAATGTTACGGTGTAAGCGCTGCGCGGAACAGCTATTGTCGCAGCCTTTAAAAATCCCGCACGGCTTTGGTTCGGTATAATTATTATAGCAACTATCGCGGTGAAAATCAACAGTTAAATGGCACTAAAAATTTACAAATTATTGGTAAAACGCAAAAGTTAGCGCCGCAGACGGCAAAGCTATCCGTCCGCAATAAAATAAGGCTTAAGGCAAGCGCAATTCGCTTGATTTTTATGGCAAAAAGCCTTAAAATTGTAGAAAGCAAATATTTTGATACAAGTAATTTCAAGAGGTAACGCTATGGAATACATGACAGGCGAATTAAACGACGGCACCACACCTTACTCCGCTTTCAAAGAAAACGAGGGCAAGGTTATATCCATAAAGGGCGCTATTCACAACATAAGGGATATGAGCGATTTTGCGTTCATCATTCTGCGTACGGCGCGCGATCTTATTCAGTGCGTGTATTCGCCCGAATTTTCTGAATACAGACTTACGGAAAACGTTGTTGAGCAAGCTTCGGCAAAAATAACCGGCAAAGTTGTTAAAAGCCAGACCCGCGACGGCAGCGAAAGGTTTGAACTTCAGATTCACAATATAGAAATTCTTTCAGTACCCGCGGCCGTTCCGCCCGTGGTTATTTCCAAAAAGCAGGTAAACTGCGACCTGAACGTAAACCTTGACTTCCGCCCCGTAACGCTGCGCAACCCCAAAGAGCGCGCAGTGTTCAAAATTCAGGAAGGCATACAGCGCGGATTCCGCGAACACCTTACAAATAACGGATTTACCGAAATTCATACGCCTAAAATAAACTTTGCAGGCGCAGAAGGCGGCACTAACGTTTTTAAGCTTGACTACTTCGGCAAAACGGTGTTCCTTGCTCAGAGCCCCCAGCTTTACAAGCAGGCGCTTGTACCCGTTTACGAACGCGTGTTTGAAATAGGTCCCGTTTTCCGCGCGGAACACCACGATACGAGCAGACACCTTAACGAATACATTTCCATGGACTTCGAAATGGGCTTTATAGACAGCTTTACCGACATTATGGAAATGGAAACTGGCGTTCTGAAATACATTATGGAACTGCTTAAAAAGGAATACGCGCCCGAAGTTGAACTGCTTAAGGTAGACATTCCCGAAATCGATAAAATACCCTGCATACGCTTCAAAGACGCAAAAGAACTTTGCGTGAAGAAGCTTAAGAACATTACCGACATGAAGGACTTTGAACCCGAAGAGGAAGCCTTCCTCGGCAAATGGGCTAAGCAGCAGTACGGCAGCGACTTCCTTTTTGTTACCCATTACCTTTCCAAAAAGCGCCCCTTCTACACGATGGACGACCCCGAAGACCCCGAAGTTACCCTTTCTTTCGACCTCCTTTTCAGAGGCATAGAAATAACCTCGGGCGGACAGAGAATTCACGACTACAACATGCAGGTTGAAAAGATGAAGCGCCTTGGAATGAACCCCGAAGAGTTCGATACCTACCTTATGCTTCACAAGTACGGCGCACCCCCTCACGGCGGTCCGGGACTCGGTCTGGAAAGGCTTACAATGCAC
>CAJLLH010000157.1 GCA_905207385.1 uncultured Eubacteriales bacterium | reverse complement strand
TGCGGCGCTCCGCGCATAATCTTTCTTACAGTTTTGCAAGGTAATAATTTTAGGTAACTGTTGCTTTTTTGGTGAATATATGGTATAATCAGCACACAAAGTAATAAATTTGGCATAAGCAGGAGGCAATAATGAAGCGTAAATGTTTGATTGCTGTATTTATTTCTGTGTTTATTGCATGCATTATGTGCGCGTTTGCGGCTTGTTTTTCGGGCGTGCATACTGTTAAGTATGTTGCTGGCGACGGCGGCTATATAGAGGGCGAGTCTGTTCAGAAAGTTGCGGACGGTGAAAACGGAACAATGGTTGTTGCCGTGCCTTATTCGTGCTATGCTTTCAGCGGCTGGTCCGATGGCGTGCTTACAGCCGAGCGTACAGATATTTCCGTAAGCAAAGACATAAGTGTCTGTGCGAACTTTGAGAAACTGGGTACGGTCAGCATAACGTATTTTGCCGACGAGGGCGGTTACATACAAGGCGAAGCTGAACAATGGGGTGAGCCAGGTGAAAGTGCAACGCCTGTTACTGCTGTTGCTGACAACGGTTACTTGTTCGACGGCTGGTCCGACGGCGTGCTTACAGCCGAGCGTACGGATACTTATGCCGATGATTGCAGCTTAAATTTTACGGCGCGTTTCAAAAGGGTTGATACTGAACAGTTTGCGGGCGGAATAGGCTCGGAGGCGTACCCCTATCTTATCGAAACGAAAGAACAGCTCGAAAATGTGAAGCTGTATCCGAACAGCAATTTCAGGCTTATCAAAGATATAACGCTTCCCGCTGTTGAGGAAGGTCAGACAAATCTTCAGCTTCTCGATGGCGGTGTCTACTTCAACGGCGTCTTCGACGGCAACGGCCATACTATATCGGGGCTTACCATAAGCGGCTCTGATGGCGCTTATACGGGGTTGTTTGGTAATCTTGCGGGCGAGGTGCGCGGGCTTAAACTCGAAAATGTCAATATCAGCGGCTTTGGTTATGTCGGCGGCATTGCGGGTTACTCGCTTGGTGTTATTACAGATTGTTTTGTGAGCGGCAGCGTTACTCTGTTGTCTGATGCCGACGCGAAGTTTGCGTGTGCGGGCGGCGTTGTCGGTTATATCGATGACTCTCCGCAGAATTCGGGCGAAGTGCTTTGTGTTTCCGAAGTCTCGGCAAAAATTCAGGTGTATGTTCAGCAAATCGGCGAAGGGTTCAATTTAGGTGGTTTGTTTGGCTACGTTTCTGATTCGTTGACGGTAAAAAATTGTTCCGCGGAAGGAAGCATTGTCTTCGGCGGCGAAAATATAGTTTACAACGGCAGTGCCGCCGGTGGTATTGTAGGCTGTTGTGGTGAAGGCGTCGTGCTTTCGGGTTGTAATTCAGCGGTTAATATAATCGACGGCTATATAGTCGGCGGCCTCGCGGGCGCGGCGGGCGGCGACGCAAGTATTGCAGATTGCTATGCCACGGGCAACGTGTACGGCAGCGGGTTCAGCGGCGGACTTATCGGCGTGGGTGGAAATGGTGTCAGCGTTGAAAACTGCTATTCGTCGGGCGATGTGGTATCTGAATTTTCTTGCGGCGGCCTTATAGGGGGTCTCGGTAGCGACGGCGCGTTAAAAAATTGTTATGCGTCAGGAACGGTTACGTGCGTTGGCTGCATAAGTTATGACCCTGATGTGTCGATGGATGTGTGTGTCGGCGGTCTTGTAGGATATATTGATAAAAATACAGGTATAGACAGATGCTATGCGATGGGCGATGTTACGGCAAGCAACGACGCTGATATTTGTGTGGGTGGTCTTGTAGGTAAAGCCGAAGGCGAAAATAGCATTTCAGAAAGTTATGCTGCGGGCAATGTTGCGGCAAAACTTGCGTTAAGAAAGCAAATTACCTATGTCCGTGACGTAAATCTCTATGTCGGCGGACTTGTCGGTAGGATGTGTTATTGGGATAACGTCATTATAAATTGTTTCTCCTCGGGAAGCCTGTCGGCTGAAGAGGGCGACTACGCTGATAATTTTAATGCAGTGCTTGTGGGTGGCGGTCTTATAGGTGAAACTGTTTACGCGGATATTTCGTACAGCTACACGGTGTCGCGTTTTGCCGAAGGCGTTGTTGCGGATAAAAAAGTTATCGGGGGAGTGGTCGGCAGTGCTTACGATTTGAACATTGCAAACGTTCATTGGTACGCTGCGCGGATGAATGAGTATGATTTGGGGTATTGTCATTATCTCGGCTTGGAAGATGTTACTTTAGGCGCGCAGTCGCATATGGACTTATCGGAGTTTTATACTCTTGCCTCTGTGCTCAATAAAGGTCAGGGGGCTTCCGTGTGGGGCAATGTGGGTGAAAATTCTTACCCTTCGCTTATTCGGTTGGCTTTATAATCGATATACGTATGCCGTCGGTGCTTTTAAAATGCGCCGACGGCACTTTTTATTGTGTTGTCGTGGCTTACGCGCGCGTTTATATATATACCATATAATATAATAGGAAAAAATCTGTTTCGCGTATAAGCCTGTTAAGTTCTCTGCGGAAAAAAATGGGGCGCGAGCGCACTGTAAAAAGTGCGCCCGCGCCCTGATGCTTATTTTAATCGGATGTTTCGTCGTGCTTGTCTGAAGGTACTCTTCCCGTAATAAAATCGCCTACGGGGGGAGGGGGATTATCTTTCAATTCTTTTTCTTCCTGCTTGCGCTTAAAAAGCAGAGTAAGCATAAAAAGGACTACTGCTGCCGCCACGCATATAAATCCCCAGCCTATTCCCGCATAAATAAATACGAATACGGCTGCAGCCGCGCATATCGCTGCAGCTATGCAGCTTGCTATTCTTAAATTCTTTAACATATAACCACCTTGCAGGTTTTTTGTCCGCAAAGCATTCTAAGCTAAAAAGTCCTTTGCTTGCGGCACTGTATTTAAATTATAGCGCTTGAAAGCTCAAAAATCAAGTCAAAGCGTCTAATCTTGCGCAGCGCGCGTAAAACTTGTATAGCATGCTTAAAGCCGGGTGCAGACGCGTAAACTCTGTCGTAAAATGTCGGGTTGTGCAAAATCGCCAAAATGCCCCAAAAACCTTGTAAATTCTGTAAAATTTTAACAAAAATTTGTAATAGTAAACGTTATAAAAAAAATTAAAAAATTCATAATAAAACTTGACAAATGCCCTATATAAGTGATATCTTAATTGAGCTGTCGCAAGGAAGCCATTCCCTTTCAGGGGTCGGAACCAATGCAGGACAGGCTTATAAAAACTCGCAGGAGCAAGCTTTTAAAGCCTTGAAGAATTCCTCAAAAATTCCTAAAAAAACTTCTGAAAAACAGTTGACAAATGATTATCAAATGTGATATCTTAGAAAAGCTCTGCTGAGGCAAGCCTTTCAACGGATTCAAATCCGAAGATATTCAGATAAATGTCAGTTAAGAATTGAATAGATGTTCTCAAAAACCTCTGAAAAAATTCTTAAAAAACTTCTGAAAATCGCTTGACAATCAAAAATCAATGTGATATAATGGCGAAGCTCCGCAAAGGACAAAGCTTTCACGGCAAACAAAGCCGAATGAAGTTCTGGCAAAAGTCAATTAAGAATTGAATAAAGGTTCTCAAAAATCTTCAAAAAAATTCTTAAAAAACTTCTGAAAATCACTTGACAATCAAAAATCAATGTGATATAATGGATGAGCTCCTCGTGAGCACCGCGCTTTAGTAGCGGTTAACGCAGTTTAAAAATTGAATAGAAGGAAATGAATTTTCTTAAATTCTTTCAGATTTTAAGAATAAAGAAGTTTCTGTCAATAACTTTGAAGTACATTAGTACCACAAAGCAAAGTCAGCAAA
>CAJLLH010000156.1 GCA_905207385.1 uncultured Eubacteriales bacterium | reverse complement strand
GCTTTCATACTTTATAAGTATGACTGTACTCGATTTGACCGCGGGCGAAGTCGCGGAGATTGTAAAGGTGGGGGCAAGCGGAGCGGCGGCGGAAAGATTGTTTTCGTTAGGCTTTACGCGCGGAAGACAAGTTTCCGTTCTCGGTTGGTCGCTGTTTAAAAGCAGCGTGCTTCTGCAATGCGGTTCTGTAAGGCTTGCCGCCCGCAGAACTATAGCGCAGAAAATAGAGGTAAAAAAGTGAAAATTGTTCTTGCAGGCAACCCCAATGCGGGCAAAACCACGCTTTTTAACGCCCTTACCAAAAGCAAACTTAAAACGGGCAACTGGCACGGCGTTACAACCCGCCCCGCAAGCAAAACTTACGGCGGAGTAACTTATGTGGACGTGCCGGGCATGTACTCTTTCAACCCCTATTCCATGGAAGAAGATTGCGCCGCAAAAGAAATTAAGTCCGCCGATGTTGTAATTAACGTAGCGGACGGGCTTACGCTTAAAAATTCGCTTGCGCTTACGCGCACAATTCTTTCAATGAACAAGCGCACGGTTATTTATGTTACCAAGCTAAAACAGCTTAAAAGGCGCGGCGGCAGGCTCGATGCGGCGGAACTTTCGCGCTTGCTCGGCGTGCCTGTCGTTTGTGATATAAAAGAGCTTAAGCGAATTTTAAAAGATCCGTCAGCCATTCAAAAGGCGTCGCTGGCTTCTTCAAATTCAAAAAGCCGATTGGATGCGGCATATTACGGGGGCAATTGCACTTTGACGCGCGCAGAAAAACTGTTTTATAACAGATATTTTGCCCTTGCGTTTTTTATTGTCGCGGTGCTTTTTATGTTTTTTACGGCATTTTTCCCCGGAATGCCTGGCGACGCGCTTAAAGGTCTTACCGAAGAGCTTATATCGGTAAAACTTGGCGGCGCGGTAAAATCGGTGCTGCCCGAAGGCAAGGTGCGTTCGCTCGTCTGCGACGGCATTATAGGCGGCGCGGGCGGAGTGCTTTCCTTTATTCCGCAGCTTACCGTGCTCTTTCTGTTTCTCACCCTTCTCGACGAAAGCGGGGTAATGTCTGCGCTGTCGTTCGTTACGGACGGAGTATTTCAAAAGGTAAAACTTTCGGGCAGGGCGGCGTTTTCGCTTATATCTGGTTTCGGTTGTACGGCGGCGGCAATACTCACAACGCGCGGATTCACTTCGCGTTCCACCCAAAAGCGCGCCATAGCCGTGCTCGCCTACATACCGTGCGGCGCAAAAATGCCTGTGTTTTTAACTTTGCTTTCGCCGCTGTTCAAAAATCCTTTTCCCGCTATCAGCGCGCTGTATTTTGCGGGGGTGGCAATAGCAATGATAGCCTGCCGCCTCAACGGCAGAGGGGATGAGGAGCTTTTGTCCGAAGTCGCTCCAGTGTCGCTCCCGTCGCCCGCCGTAGTACTAAAAAAGTTGTATTTTCACATAAAAGGGTTTATAATTAAGGTAGCAACCGTAGTAATGCTGTTTTGTGTTGTAAGCTGGGTGCTTTCCAACTATACAATAACGTTTTCACCTTGCGCAATTGAAGACAGCATGCTTGCAGGCTTAAGCCGAATAATTCTGCCCTTTTTCCGCGCAATGGGGCTTAACGACTGGCGTCTTGCTTATGCAATGATTTCTGGTTTCGCCGCAAAGGAAAACGTAGCAGCCACAATCGGCATGCTTATGCCCGAAGGCGCGGGGCTGGACATGGCTTCGGGTATTGCGGTATGCGTATTTATTTTAACCTGTCCCGCTTGCGTTTCGGCTTTTTCCGCTTCGTGCAGAGAAATAGGTTTCAAAACTTCCTTAAAATACTTTTTTATTCAGCTTGTATGCGCTTTGCTTGCCTCATATGCAGCGCATTTCTTACTTTCTTTAATAGTTTGATTATGAAAAAATTTACCGTTAATCGCGCAACCGATTTAAAAACCTTTACCGACGAAAGCTATCCGCAGGGCAGTTTTGCCTTTGCGGCGCTTCTGCGTTCGCGCGACATAAAGATCAACGGCGCGCGCACGGCTAAAAATATAAAGGTTTCGGTCGGGGACGAAGTCGTATATTATACTACGCCCGCGCAGGAAGGCAAGCTCAGTCATAACGTTATATATTCGGACGAAAATATTATAGTGTGCGACAAGTTTTCGGGCGTTTCTACCGAGGGGCTTCTTTCCGAATTGTGCGCAAGCGGCGAATATTATGCCGTGCACCGCCTTGACAGGAACACTGAAGGACTTATAATTTTTGCCCGAAACCGCGCCGCCGAAAAGGAGCTTTTAGCGGCTTTCAAGGACCGCCGCATAAAGAAAACCTATCTCGCCCTAGTAAAGGACGGGTTCAGAAAGGACGAAGATTGCCTTACCGCATACCTTTGCAAGGACGAAAAAACTTCGCTGGTAAAAATTTCAGATGTGCCGCGGACGGGTTACGTTCGCATAATTACGGAATACAAAGTGATTGAAAGGGGAGAGGGGCTTGCGCTCGTACAGATAAAGCTGCACACTGGCAGAACCCATCAGATACGCGCGCATATGGCTCATATAGGTTGTCCCATTCTCGGCGACGAAAAGTATGGCGATACTGCAATAAATGCAAAATACGGCGCGCGGCGACAGCGTCTTGTTGCAAAATATATATCTTTCGGACTTACTGGCGCGCTTTCTTATCTCAACGATAAGGTGTTTGAAAGCTCTTTTTCGCCAATCAGATAATAAATGCGGGGCTGCGCTTAAATGCCGTTGATTGGGGCATATTGCCGCACCAATTAAAAATGCGCATATGTGCAGACAAGCTACGGTAATTAAGGCATATTACCGCACCAATTTTAACTTGCGTGCTTTAATTGGGGCATATTGCCGCACTAATTTTAGGGGGACGGCGCAAATGATTTACCTTTCATCTTTCCGCTTTCCCGACTGGGATGCGGAGTACAACTTCAGACTTAATGAGGTAAAGCGCACGTGTTACAACACGATGTATCCTTTTTTTGTGCTTTCGCGCCGCGCCCTTACGGAACTTAATTTTACCGAAGTAACAATTCTTTACGGCGGCAACGGTTCGGGTAAAACTACAGCCCTCAACGTCATTGCTGAAAAGCTTAAACTTTCGCGCGCAAGCCTTTACAACCGCTCGTCGTTTTATGCCGATTACCTCAATTTGTGCTCTTACGGCAAAGAGTGCGCCATACCTGCTGACAGCGCCGTCATAACAAGCGACGACGTGTTTTCATACATGCTCGACATACGCGCCGTTAACGACGGCGTAGACGCGCGCAGGGACGAATTGTTTGAAGAGTATTCGCGCGCTAAGTACGACAGGTTCAGCGTAACTTCGCTCGAAGATTACGAGCGGCTGAAAAATGCGTGCGACGCGCGCAGAAAAACTCAGTCGGCGTACGTAAAAAGCCGACTAGCTGAAAACGTTCGCGAACAGTCCAACGGAGAAAGCGCGTATTTTTATTTTACGCAGAAAATCAAGCAGGGTGCGCTGTATCTTCTCGACGAGCCCGAAAACAGCCTTGCGCCCGACCTTCAGATAAAGCTGCGCGATTTTCTTTCCGACAGCGCGCGTTTTTACGGCTGTCAGTTTATAATTGCCACGCATTCGCCCTTCATTCTTTCAATGCGCGGGGCGCGCATTTACGATTTGGACGACGACCCCGTAAGCATAAAAAAGTGGACAGAGCTTAAAAATGTGCGCACCTGGTTTGATTTTTTTAAAGATAACAAGAACCAGTTTGAATAAAAGTTTTAACCGAATGCTTTGTGCGCATTTTAAGCTTAAAGCAAATTATATAAGAAATAAAAAGCTTTAATAATTGAAACTTATAAAAAAGCCGCC
>CAJLLH010000155.1 GCA_905207385.1 uncultured Eubacteriales bacterium | reverse complement strand
AAATTAATTTCGGGGGCGGCATTATAATATATCGATTTTTACAACTTTTTTCCTTGCATAAGGTGTGCTTGTTTTATTGTTTTTATAACCTTGTAGCACGTTAACGCCGCAAAGGGGATGTCAGCATAAAGGCAAGACGAACCTTTCAGTAAGCGCAAAATTTTGCGGCGGAAAGGCGGCAATTTCAATTATATTGCAAGGTGGAAAAATCCAAGCGCCTTTCTCAGCGGCACGCGCAGACCTTTGTCCCACGGGAAAAGGCTTTCGCCGCGGTCGAGCGCGTCTATAAGGCGGATATCTTCGTCCGTCAGGCTTACCTTTAAAAAGTCGCCGTTTTCCTTTATGCGCTCCGCTTTTGAAGATTTGGGTATGACCGCCGCACCCTGAGCGTTCAGCCACGCAAGTATCGCCTGAGCCGCAGTACAGCCGTGTTTTTCGGCTATGCCGCACAAGGCGGGGTTGTGGAATATATCAAGTTTGCCTTCGGCAAAGGGCGCCCATGCCTCGGCGAGAATGCCGTGATTTTTAAGGTAGGTTACAAGCTCCTTGCGCTGATAAAAGGGATGAAGCTCTATCTGGTTGACGGCGGGGGCTACTTCTGCGTTTTTTATAAGCTTTTCAAGCTCTTTTATGCCGAAGTTAGAAACGCCTATCGCGCGTATCTTGCCTTCGCGCACGCATTCTTCCATAGCCTTCCAGGCGTTCTGTACCCAGCCGTACGGCTCGTGTATAAGGTACAAATCCACGTAATCCAGCCCCAGCTTTTCAAGCGAGCGTTCAAGCGCCTTTTTTGCCCTTTTATAGCCGCAATCGGCAAACCACAGTTTAGTGGTTATGAACAGCTCTTCGCGCGGCACGCCGCAGTTTTTTATGGCGCGCCCTACTGCCGCCTCGTTGCCGTATACGGCGGCGGTGTCAATCATTCGGTAGCCGTTTTCTATGGCGGTTATAACGCTCTTTTCGCACAGCTCGGGGTCTTTGTTCTGAAAAACGCCCAAGCCGTAGCACGGCATTTTTACGCCGTTGTTAAGTGTAAAATATTTGTTTTCCATATCGCTGACGTCCGTTGGGGCGCATATATGCCTTAATTAACAGCATCGCGCAATTCAGCGCAAGATGTGCGGGTTGATTGTTATACAGTTGCCTGCTTGTATTCCCTGCCCGCAAGCGTTTTGAAAGTGAACGTTCTGTTTTCGTAAATAATGTAGCCGCGTTCGCTTGCCTCTTTGGGCAGACTTACCGAACCGGGGTTGAGGTGCAGAAAACCGTTCTTTTCTATAAGCGGAACGTGGGTGTGTCCCGTTACGTATACGTCGTCGGGCGTGAGGGGAGGTACGTCGCGGTGTCCGTGCGAAAGATAAATGTTTATGCCGTCCGCGCATACGAGCGCATAGTCGGAAAGGCAGGGGAAGGAGAGCACCATCTGGTCTACTTCAGCCTCGCAGTTGCCGCGCACGCAGATTATTTTCGTTTTGTAGTTGGCAAGCATTTCCGCCACTTCCTGAGGGGCGTAGCCGTCGGGCAGCGGGTTGCGCGGACCGTGATAGAGTATATCGCCGAGAAGCAGCAATTTGTCTGCCTTTTCGCGCTCGAAGGCTTCAAGCATCATTCTGCAGTATTTTGCCGAACCGTGCAGGTCGGAGGCTATAAAAAGTTTCATAAAAGCTCCTTTATTTTTTTGATTACGCCGAACTCGGCGTTGGAGGGTATAACGTTGGGTATATATTTTTTAAGCTCGGGGAAGGCGTTTGCCGTAACAAATGCCTGACCGCTTACCTGAAGCATCTCAAGGTCGTTCATATGGTCGCCGAAGGCTACGCATTGTTCCCTTTCTGCGCCCAGTCTTTTCAAAAGCGCGTCAAGCGCCATGCCTTTGTTCGCGCTCTCCGTGCATACGTCCAGCCAGTCGTAGCCCGAAACTTTAGTCCTCAGTCCCTTTATTTTGGGTATGAGCGCGCCCGCGCCGTGTTCTGCGGCGGGCTGCTTGTCCCATACCGAAATTTTAAGTATGGTGTTGTTTTTTACGGCTTTTTCAAGGTCGTCAACCCTCTGCGCGCAGGTGTAAGAGCGGTACAGCACTTCCTGAAACTGTGTATCGTCCGAATCGAAGTAAGCGCAGTCCACGCCGCTGCAAAGGGGGAACAGGTCCTTTTCGCGCTTTATTATGTCAAGCGCGTACAAAATGTCTTCGGCGGGGGTGGGGTTGCAGTAAATAATTTCTCCGCCCGTCCAGCACAGACCGCCGTTTTCGGCAATAATGGCAATTTTATCCAGCGCGGGCGCAAACAGCTTTTTAAGGTTGGGCAGCTGCCTGCCGCTCGCGGGGGTAAATGTTATGCCGCGGCGGTACATCTCGTCTATAAGCGGAAATGTATCTTCGGGCATTATTTTTGTGGGTGGAAGAAGAGTGCCGTCAAGGTCGCTCGCAATGCATAAAATATTTTTCACGTTTTTTTCTTGCTGTATTTTAAGGCGGTCGCCGCGCCTGTCCTTTTATTTTAAAAACCGCAAAAAATCGCAAGGCAGAAGGGCTGCAAAGTGATTTTTTGCGGGAAATAATTTATTGGTTCGCACATATGTGCGGGGCAATTTGAATTTATAATCTTTTTAACGGTTAATGCGCACTGCTGTGCCGCGCGGTTTAACCTTTTTTTTGCGCCGCGCGCCCGTCAGATTATAAGCTTGAAAATGGTCATCTTGCTTTTTCGCGCGTTGTTTACGTCGCAAAGCCCCTTGTAAATTGCGTTGGGGTCAAAGTCGGTAAGCATTTCTTTTTCAAACACGTCGGTATTCACGGCCTTGTGAACAAGCAGATTGATTGCGGTGTCCGTATAGCCGAAGCCGTTCATCACGCTGAAAAGAGTGGTATTCTTATCGCACAGCTCGCGCGCGGGTATGTTGAAGTTTATGGGCGCAAACCCTGCCAGCACGGCGCATTTGCCGTTTGCAAGAACGCGCATGGTAGTGGCGGGGTCCAGCCTTGAACAGGTGGTGTATACCGCCGCGTCGCAAAGCTGACCGCTCGTAGCTTCGTTAATGTTTTCGGCAAGGTCGTCGTCGGCGGCAAAAGCGTAGTAAACTCCGCAGCAGCGCGCGCGTTCAAGCGCCTGTGGGCTGTTGTCTATTACTATGGGAATAAGCTTATGGTACTGAAATACCTGCGCTATAATATTTCCCGCAAAATTGCTGCCAAGCACCGCAACCCTGCTGCCCGCGGGCAGCTCTAACCTGTCGTAAATTTTTTCGGCGATGGCAACGGCTTCGGTGCACAGCGCCTCGGTATCGGTTACGGAATCGGGCAGAGGGGCAACGTCGGTGTATTTGCATACGGCAAAATCGCGCAGAAATCCGTCAAAATCTCTGCCCGCAATCCAGGGCGAAGCGCATTCGTCCTCTTTTCCCGTCTTGCATTCAAGGCAGCTTCCGCAGCTGCGCGTAGGCTGAAGAAGAACGCGCATGTTCTTTTCCACGCCGTAGCATTCGGCGCCCGCCTCTGTAACTCTGCCTACGGCAAATCTGCCGATAGTTTTGGGGTAACGCACCTTAGTTTCGCCCGAATAGAGCACCGCGTCGAAGTTGTTTGCCAGCACGTATGCTATTTTAACTTTTACCTCGTCGGCGCCTACGGTCTGTTCTTTGACCGGCTCGTTAACAAGCGACCCGGCATTTTTTAAAATCCAGTTATCCATAAGTCTGCTTTCATTATACTCATATTTTAAGATAAAGGCAACTAAAATATGAAAAAAAGGCAAAAGCGTAAGGTTGCTAAAGCGCAAAAAAGCGCCCGACAACTCAAAAAAAGCGCAAAAAGCAGCCTTATTTTGTATTTTTTTGTAAAAACCTAGGGCAGCCG
>CAJLLH010000154.1 GCA_905207385.1 uncultured Eubacteriales bacterium | reverse complement strand
GTTGGACTGTTTCATTCCTGAAATCTGCAGCGCTTCCTTTAAAGTTATCTCATTGTTCTTCAGTTTTTCAAGCGCACTCAAAAAATTCTTGCTGTACTTTGCTGCAGGACTGCCGAATTTAACGCCGCGCGCCTTTGCAAGCGCAATGTCCTCGGCCTGCCTAGCGCGGATATTTTCACGCTCGTTTTCTGCCACAAATGAAAGAATTTGCAGTACTATATCTGAAATGAACTTACCTATCTGACTTGAATCCGAACTGCGCGTATCCAGAATGGGCATATCGAGGACAAGTATATCGGCTCCGATGTTATTTACGATATTGTTCCATTCGTCGGTAATCATCTTATAATTTCTGCCGAGGCGGTCAATAGATTTTATTACAAGCAAGTCGCCTTTTTTAAGCTTGCGCATAAGCTTAAGGTAACCTTTTCTTTCAAAATTCTTTCCGCTTTTTTTATCGCAGTAGATGTTTCGCTTTTCTACTCCGAATGCGGCGAACGCATCCAACTGTCTTGTAAGATTCTGGTCGCGCGAGGAAACGCGCGCATAAGCGTAAATCATTTGTATAAAATCTCCTTTGCTACATTATATCACTTTGGGCAACGCCGTGGCGGTGCTGGCGGAAAATCTGAAAAGCATTGCATAAAATCTGCGTCGTTGCAAACTTTTTTAACCCTGCCCGAAAAAATAATTCAATAAGCCCGAATTTGTTTGACAGCACGGGCACTGTTTGGTATTATCGAATAAAAAGCAGTTAATTTGCCGCCGGGTAAATTATTTTGCGTTGGCTTCCGCGTCATAAGGCCATTGAAGATGCGGAATTTGCCGACGCTTTTTTTATGCGGACCGAAGGTTATTTTGATGAAGGCTTATTTTGCAGATAAAACTCTTGTAAAAGAATTTTTCAAATATGTTTCCCTAAGCGTTCTTGCTATGGTGGCATTATCTTTTTATATCCTCGCGGATACCTTTTTTATCTCGCAGGGGCTTGGAACATACGGTCTGGCGGCGCTAAATCTTGCCGTACCGGTCTATTATTTTATGCACGGCGTAGCCTTGATGCTTGCGATGGGCGGCGCAACGCGCTATTCCGTTTATGTAAGCCGCGGGCAGAGAAAAGAGGCGGACATAGTATTTACAACCACCGCAATTCTGGCGGCAACTTTTTCGCTGATATTTTTTCTGACCGGCGCGCTGTTTTCGGGCGAGCTGGCAACACTTCTCGGGGCGGACGAAAACACTTACGCTATGACGGAAATTTACATTAAAGTGCTTTTGCTTTTTTCGCCGGCGTTTATTTTTAACGACCTTCTTGTCTGCTTTATACGCAACGACGGCGCGCCGCGCGTTTCCATGATAGCGACGGTAACGGGAAGTCTTGCCAATGTACTTCTGGATTACATTTTCATTTTTCCCTGCAAAATGGGTATGTTCGGCGCGATACTTGCAACAGGACTTGCGCCCGCGATAGGCATATGCGTAATGTCGGCTTATTTTATCCGTCGCCGCAATAATTTCAGATTTATTAAGTCCAAGCTGTCGGCTAAAACGGTTTTATCGATATTCACGCTGGGCATTCCGTCGCTTGTTGAGCAGTTTTCAACGGCTGTCGTAATACTTGTTTTCAACTATATAATTTTAGGAACGGACGGAAGTACAGCAGTTGCCGCTTACGGCGTTATCGCTAACATAGCGTTAGTAGTAATTTCTGTTTTTACAGGCATAGCGCAGGGCGTTCAGCCGCTTTTAAGCCGAGAGCACGGTCGGGGCGGAAACGGCGGCGGGACGTGCTACAGTCTGGCACTTATTACGGCGGCTGTAATCTCCGCAATAATTTACGCGGCGGTATTTATATTTGCCGTACCCATTTCCGACATATTTAATCGTGAACACGACCCTCAGCTTACACAGATAGCCTCGGAAGGCATGAAGATTTACTTTGCTGCCATATTTTTTACAGGCTTTAATATTATAACGTGCATGTACTTCACCGCAACGGAAAAAGTCGTGCCGGCGCAGATAATTTCTCTGCTGCGCGGACTTATAGTAATAATACCTGCGGCGCTTATCTTTTCGCGGTTTTTCGGTCTGACGGGGGTATGGATTTCCTATCCCGTAACCGAAGCAGTAGTGGCTGTTGCGGCGGCATTGATATTTGCTCTTTTGCTGAAACGGTCCAAAAAAGCCGAGATTAGAAGCGACAGCGGGCAAAATAACTGAATTTAAGAATAAGGCGGCGGCAAAATCGCCGCCTTTTTTGTTAAAAGCAGGTGAAACAACGGCAAATGTGTAAATTTTATTTTGCGGTTTTTTGCAAAATCTTCATAAAACCATAACTTAACGTCAATAAAACAATGGTAAATTAATTGCAATTAAAACAATTAAGATAATGTTTTAAAGGAGATGTGTGTTTATGAAAACTGCCACAAAAATCGCGGCCGTAACAATGTGCGCGGCTGTGATTGCCGCAGTACCCGCGTTTGCCGGATGCAATTCGCAACCTTATGTTACATCTATTGCAAAGTCTTCGTCAGAAGGTTTACAGGATACTTATACTGTATATTATTCCGATGGCTCTACCAGCCAGTTTACCGTAACCAACGGCTCTGACGGAGTATCTGCAGACGACCTTTATGAAAAATACAAGGAAGAGTCAGGCGAAGATCTGACTTACGAAGAGTTCCTTGAAAAATATCTTACGGTAGAAAACGGCAATACCGCATCGGTTATAAATTACAGCCTGCAGTCCTGCCTTAAAATATATACAGAATTTGTTGAAACGACATATTCGCAGGGTATGTGGGGTCAGATTAACGTAAACAGCGACACTGCGGTTTATACCGGATCTGCGATAATTTACGACATAGATACCATAACCGACGGCTACACATATCTTGTTACTAATTATCACGTAGTTTACGACAGCAACGCCAATCCCGAAAAGAACGGAGGAAGCAAGGTTGCGCGGAAAATTTATGGCTACCTCTACGGCAGCGAAAGTACGCCGGTTTCAACTGGCAAGGGGTCAGACGGCTACACCCAGTATTCCTACGGCGATTACGGTATAGAGCTTGAATACGTAGGCGGCTCTGTTGAAAATGATATTGCCGTTCTACGCGTAGAGACTGAAGATATAAAAGCCGTTAACGAAAATATAAAGGCGGTAACGCTTGCCGACGGATATTATGTAGGTGAAACGGCTATCGCCATAGGCAACCCCGAAGGCAGCGGATTAAGCGTTACTCAGGGCATCATAAGCACGGAAAATGAAAATATTTCGCTGAATATAGACGGAACGCTTCGTTATTACCGCTCGCTCAGAATAGATACTGCACTTTACAGCGGCAACTCAGGCGGCGGACTCTTCAACGCTAACGGCGAGCTTATAGGCATAACCAACGCGGGCGACGGAAGCGACCAGAACATAAACTACGCCGTGCCGCTTGAAATAGTTACGGGCGTGGCGGACAATATTATCTATCACGCCAACGACGGAGACGATTCCACCGAAGGACTTAATTCGGTTACATTCGGAGTTACAGTAAGCATAAGCAATTCCAAATATGTTTACGACTCATCTGTCGGTTACGGCAAAATTGTGGAAACTGTCAATGTTGAATCGGTAAGCTCTGGCTCTATTGCTGATGAAGTCGGCATTGAAGATTCAGACATAATAAAAGCAGTAATAATAAACGGCGAACAGAAGGATGTGCTTCGCTCGTTCAACCTTTCCGATATAGCTATGACTTTGCGCCCCGGCGATAAGATTCAGTTCGTGGCAGAGCGCGGCGGAAGTACGGTTACAACTGCAACGCACACGATTGTTTCGTCTGACTTCACAAAAGTTTCTTAAAGTTCAAACACACAACAGTTTACCGCTGG
>CAJLLH010000153.1 GCA_905207385.1 uncultured Eubacteriales bacterium | reverse complement strand
AAGCCTATGAACATTGCAACGCCGGAAAGCAAGATGCCCCAGAATGCGCAGATTTTGGTTAAATCCCTGCGCTCCCTGCGCTCTACCGTAGTGCGCTTTGTGGTAGTCGTTTTCTTAGCCATATAAACGTTCTCCTTTTTTATTTTGTGAAAATATTATACCACCCGCAAAATTTATTTACAACACTTTAGGCGCAATTTACAAAAATTTGCGCCGCGCTTGAAAGCGCGGCGCATTATATAATTTTTTATCTGAATGCTTTTTTATTTCTGCGCAGGCTTCAGTTTTTTTAAAACCGACTGAAAATAATCGGGCAAAGGCGCTTCGAAAGACATGATTTCGCCCGTGGAAGGGTGCTTGAATTCCAGCCGCGCAGCGTGCAGAAGCTGACCGTTGAGCGCAAATTTCTGCTTTTTAATGCCGTAAACGGGGTCGCCGACTACGGGATGACATAGATGCTTTGCGTGTACCCTTATCTGATGCGTTCTGCCAGTCTTAAGGTCGAAACGGCATAGCGTGTAACCTTCGTACCGCTTCAGAACGCAAAATTCCGTTATTGCAATCTTGCCTTTATCGGCGGAAACTACCGCCATTTTAAGTCTGTCTTTGGGGTCGCGCCCAATATATGTGGTAATCGTGCCGCTTTCTTCTTTAACGTTGCCTTCAAGCAGAGCTATGTACGTGCGCCTGCACGTTTTTTCGGCTATCTGGGTTGAAAGCGAAAGGTGCGCGGCGTCGTTTTTGGCTACAACGAGAAGACCAGACGTATCCTTGTCTATGCGGTGCACTATGCCCGGGCGTATTACGCCGTTTATGCCGCTTAAACTATCCAGATTGTACAAAAGCGCGTTTACAAGCGTGCCTTCTTTATTGCCGTTGCCCATATGCACCGTCATGCCCTGAGGCTTGTTGATTACGGCAAGGTCTTTATCCTGATAGACTATATCGAGGGGAATATTTTCAGGCTTTACGGAATATTCCTCTGCGGGCGGAACGGTGATAACCACGCTGTCGCCACGCTTTACAGATTGCGAAGCCTTTGCCGTTTTGCCGTTTATTTCAACCCCGCCGCCGTCAAATATTTTTTTGAGCGCGGAGCGCGTTAATTGCGGCATATTGCCGCTTAAATACACGTCGGCGCGGGCAAAATCCGCTTCTGCGCAAAAGGTAAAAACGCCTCTTTCACTCATCTTTTTTTGTCACCTTGCAAAGGGGAAGCCGCGTCCTTGTTTTCTGCGTCCGAGCCGTCAGACTTTTCACCTTCAACGGGCTTATCCTCTTTTTCGCCGCTGACGCCCGCTGCAGAAAGGGCAAGCTTTTTTTCCTCTTCCTTCCTTTTATTCTCCGCCTGGGCTTCTTTTGCCTTTTTGGTAAGCGGGAAGACCGCCCATTCGTTGAAAAACAGCATATCGAGCACAGCCATTATTCCGCCTATTACTATCCAGAAATCGGCAAAATTGCAGTACGCGTTTACTATAAGCAGCCATACAAAATCGCGGACATAGCCGAAGCACAGTCTGTCCACAAGGTTGCCTATAGCTCCCGCAAGAATTACATAAAGGCTGAGTTTTAAAAGCGTGAACCTTTCGGGCAGGGCAAGTATTATGCCTATCAGCACAAAAATCATTATGAAGGTCAGCGCGATAAGGAACGGCTGACCCCACGACTTGTCCGCCAGCCAGGAAAAGCCCGCGCCCATGTTGTGCACGCCGTACTGTACTTCTATGAATCCGGGAATTACTGTAAATTCCCATTCAAACTTTTCTTCAGCGTATTTCAATATAAGGTCGACGGCAATTAAAATTACAAACACGCCTAAAAAAACGGCGCTCTTCCAGCCGAAATTCGACCTGATTCTTTTACCTATTTTTATAAAAAATTCTTTTAATGCAGTTAACGTTTTCATAGCTTTAGATAATTATAGCATACCTTAAATAAAAACTTAACCGTTTTACGCAAAAAAATATGTTCTGACGCAAATTTAACGCAGGGCGCGCTTTACTTTTTATGCCGCATATGATAAAATAAGCGGAAAACAAAACAAGAATCAAGTGATATTATGAGCGAATTGCTTTTAAAACTTTTTGTGCCTAAGGGCGACCCCGACGACCCGAAAGTGCGCTCGCGCTGCGGACAGCTTTCGGGCATTACTGGAATAATCGTAAACATACTGCTCGTCGCGGGTAAACTTACCGTGGGCATTATCGCAGGTTCGGTGGCAATCATTGCCGACGCCATCAACAACTTGTCTGACGCGGCGTCGTCAGTCATAACCGTTGCGGGATTCAAGCTTGCGGGGCATAAACCTGATAAAGAACACCCGTTCGGGCACGGCAGAATCGAATACATAGCGGGGCTTATAGTTTCCGTGCTGATTATTTTTATGGGCTTTGAGCTGGCGTGGTCTTCGATTGAAAAGATAATTTCACCCGAAGAAACGGTGTTTTCTTATGCGGCTATGGGCGTGCTTATCGCCGCAATACTTGCCAAAGTATGGCTGTTTTACTTTAACAGGAAAATTGCCAAGCGCATAAACTCCGCCTCCATTGCGGCGACTGCTACCGACTCGCTTTCCGACGTCATTGCAACCACCGTTGTACTTATAGCGCTGATTGCTGGACAGTACACCGACTTCCCCATAGACGGCGTTGCGGGCGTGATTGTTGCGCTGTTCATATTCAAATCGGGCTGGGGCGCGGTAAAAGCCACGCAGGCGCCGCTTCTTGGCAGACCGATGAGCAAAGAACTTGCCGACGCAATAGATAAGCTTGCGCTTGAGCACGAAAACATACTCGGCATACACGACCTTATTTACCACGACTACGGTCCCGGCAGAGCATTGGTAAGCTTCCACGCAGAAGTGCCCGCGGACGGCAATCTTATGGAAACGCACGAAATGATTGACCACGTGGAGCGCGAAATACACGAAAAGTTCGGCATAGAAGCTGTGATACATATGGATCCCATAGTAATAGACGGCGATACCGAGGAGGTGCGTTCGCTTGTTGAGGGGGTTGTCAAGGAAATACACCCCGACGCTACCATACACGACCTGAGGATTGCCGAATGGGATAAAATTCATAACGTTTACTTTGACGTTATAGTACCGTACGGACTGGAAATTTCTGACGAAAAAATTGCAGAAAAAATAAAAGAAGAGATTGCAAAGCGCAGCGGATTCAATGCCGTACTGCACGTAGAGCATCCATTTATTGAAAGCTGAAAATACGCGGCGCTGGCAAATGCCCGCGCCGCGCTTTTTTATCCCATTCATTCAACGCATTCAAAAGCAAGTTTAAGTCCGAGTTTAAAACCTTCCTTAAAATAATTTCAGATGCCTCCGCTTCAAGCCCGCCTAGCGTTTCGCATAACTTTTCAAATTCATCAGCATATTTATCGCCTATTACCCCTTTAAGCTTACTGTATAATTTATCCGCAAGATTAAGAAGCTTTTTCCTCTCTGCGGAAATTTTACAACTTACATCAACCTGCGTTTTCCACTCAAAAATATTATCTATCACCGATTGCACAACTTACACCTTTTCCTTTTTTATAAATTATATCGCAAACCATAGTTTACGATTAAGTGTTTTAAAGTTTTTTGTGATAATGTTTTTATATGGAAATATTTGCAGAAAGATTAAAAGAACTGCGTACAGAACGGGGTTTATCGCTCAGCGGGCTGGGAGATAAGATAGGCGTTTCTAAAACTGCGGTTATGTATTGGGAAAGCGGTAAAAAAATTCCGTCGGCTTTAGTTTTAAAACAACTAGCGCTGTTTTTCGGCGTTTCCGCTGACTATTTGTTTGGGCTTGAAGATTAATTATCTTTTAAAAAGCCGCCTTGTGCAAATGCACAAGGCGGCTTACTTTTTTTAACCTACTCGCAGAGCC
>CAJLLH010000152.1 GCA_905207385.1 uncultured Eubacteriales bacterium | reverse complement strand
GCAAAGTTTGCAGTCCGCCGCGCTTTTAAACGTATGCTTTATTCCGTTGCCGCGAATTGCGGCAATAAACTTTTTTTGCTGTAAGCAGGCGCGGGAAGTTTGGCAAGGGTGGACAGCTTTGCAATTAATACCGCATCGGCAAGTTTCTAAAGTTGCGGCAAGCTCCGAAAGATGCGGCAAGCCCCGAAGTTGCGCCAAGCTCCGAAAGTTGCGGCAAGACTGAATGCTTAGGTAACTTAAAAATTCCAAACCAAAAACTGCGCGCAAAACGGCGCGCAAAACGGCGCGCAAAACGACGTGCAAAAATGACGAGCAAAACAGCGTGCAAAAGCAGCACGCAAAACAGCGTGCAAAACAGCGCAATGCTAAACACCAAAAAACGGAGGGACTGACGGCTCAGCCGTAACATTATATAAATCTGCCTCAACCTTATATAATATGAATCGGTAAACTTTCTGTCGGTCAAGGATAAAAAACGGCGGAGCAGCAAAGGCTCCGCCGTGTTAAATTTTTATTTAAGCTTTGTTTATGCAGCCGAAGATTTCCATCTTTTCCTTGACGGTATCTTTGATTGCCTGTGCGCCGGGCGCGAGGAGCTTTCTGGGGTCGAAGCCCTTGCCTGCAAGGTCTTTGCCTTCTTCAACGTACTTCCTGGTAGCCGCAGCGAAAGCGAGCTGGCATTCGGTGTTGACGTTAATTTTGGCAACGCCGAGCGAAATAGCCTTCTTTATCTGGTCGGTAGGAATGCCCGTGCCGCCGTGAAGAACGAGGGGCATATCGCCAACTTTTTCTTTAACTGCCGCAAGGGTATCGAAGGAAAGTCCGGGCCAGTTTGCGGGGTACTTGCCGTGAATGTTGCCTATGCCGGCGGCGAGCATTGTAACGCCGAGGTCGGCAATTCTCTTGCACTCGTCGGGGTCAGCGCATTCGCCTTTGCCTATAACGCCGTCTTCTTCGCCGCCGATAGCGCCTACTTCGGCTTCAAGGCTCATGCCTTTTTCTTCGCAGACCTTAACAAGTTCCTTGGTCTTTTCAATATTCTCTTCGATGGGGAAATGCGAACCGTCGAACATAATGGAAGAGAAGCCTGCTTCAATGCACTTGTAGCAGCCTTCGTAAGTGCCGTGGTCGAGGTGGAGGGCAACGGGAACCGTTATCTTCATCTCTTCAATCATAGCCTTAACCATAGCGGCAACCGTTTTGAAACCGGTCATATATTTGCCGGCGCCTTCAGAAACGCCTAAAATTACGGGCGCGTTGAGCTCCTGTGCCGTAGCGAGTATGCTCTTTGTCCATTCAAGGTTGTTGATGTTGAACTGACCAACCGCGTACTTGCCCTCTCTTGCTTTTTCAAGCATTTCTTTTGCCGAAACTAATCCCATAAAAACCTCCGGAATGACTACGGTCTGCGCGTGCAGACCCGTAAAAATTTTTTACATCTGCTATTATAATCTATCGCCTGTCAAAATTCAAGCGCATTTATTAAATTTGTTGAAAAACAGTAAAAAACGCTTTTCTTAAGCCATTTGTTGGTATATAATTGCTTTCGATGAAGAAAAATTTATCAAGGAGCTTAAATTTATGCGCGATGAAAGATTGAACAAACTTGCAGACGGTCTTGTAAACTATTCCGTTCACCTTGAAAAGGGCGAAAAGGTATTCATCGAGGCTACCGACGTGCCCGAAGAACTCGTTTGCGCGCTTCTGGAAAAGGTATACGCCGCTGGCGGCATTCCTTACGTAAAGCTCGGTGCAAACCGCGTTCAGCGTTCGCTTTTGATGGGTGCAAGCAAAGAGAGCATAGAAAAACTTGCCGAATACGAAAAATTCATAATGAGCGATATGGACGCATACATCGGCGTGCGCGGCTTTAAAAATAACTTTGAACTTTCCGACGTTCCCGCAGAAACTTCCGCAACGTGGTCGCGCGAATTTTTCTACCCCGTTCACCACGAAATAAGGGTGAAGAAAACTAAGTGGGTAATTCTTCGCTTCCCCACCGACGGAATGAGCCAGCTTTCGGAAATGTCCACCGAAAAGTTCGAAGATTTCTACTTCAACGTATGCACGCTCGACTACGCGAAGATGTCCAAGGCTATGGATTCGCTTGTAGAGCTTATGAACAAAACCGATAAGGTTCGCCTTGTGGCTAAGAATACCGACCTTACGTTCTCCATAAAAGACATACCCGCAGTAAAGTGCGCAGGCGGTTGCAACATTCCCGACGGCGAAGTTTACACCGCGCCCGTAAAGAACAGCGTAAACGGCGTAATAACCTACAACGCGCCCACGATGGAAGGGGGGAAGAAGTACGAAAACATCAGCCTTACCTTCAAAGACGGCAAAATAATAAACGCTACCTGCAACGGCGACAACGAAGAACTTAACAAAATTTTCGATACCGACGAAGGCGCGCGCTACGTTGGCGAATTTGCCATAGGCGTAAACCCTTACGTTACCAAACCCATGCTCGACATACTTTTCGACGAAAAGATAGCGGGCAGCATACACTTTACGCCCGGCTGCTGCTACGACGATGCGTACAACGGCAACCAGAGCGGTGTGCACTGGGATTTGGTGCTTATAATGACGCCCGAATACGGCGGCGGCGAAATCTGGTTCGACGACGTGCTCATAAGAAAGGACGGTCTGTTCGTTCTGGACAGCTTAAAGGCTCTTAACCCCGAAAATCTCAAATAATCTGTTGACTTGAAAAAAAGAATTTGATATAATATTATCGTATTGAGCGGGAGAGTGCGAAAACAGTGATTTTTGTACCTCTTACAAAATTGTTTCAAAATTTATTTTTATTAAAATCGGAGGAATATTAACATTATGGCAAACGTAAAAGTTGCAATCAACGGCTTTGGTCGTATCGGTCGTCTTGCTTTCAGACAGATGTTCGATGCAGAAGGCTATGAAATCGTGGCAATCAACGATCTTACCAGCCCCAAGATGCTGGCGCACCTTTTAAAGTACGATTCGGCTCAGGGCAGATATAAGTATGCCGACAGCGTTAGCGCAGGTGAAGATTCTATCACCGTAAACGGCAAGACCATCAAAATCTATGCCGAAAAGGACGCCGTTAACCTTCCTTGGAAGGCACTTGACGTAGACGTAGTTCTCGAGTGCACCGGTTTCTACACCTCCAAGGAAAAGGCTTCCGCGCACATCACCGCAGGCGCTAAGAAGTGCGTTATTTCCGCACCCGCAGGCAACGACCTTCCTACCATTGTTTACAGCGTAAACGAAAAGTCCTTAAAGCCCACCGATACCGTTATATCCGCCGCAAGCTGCACGACCAACTGCCTTGCACCCATGGCTGATACTCTTAACAAGTTCGCTAAAATCAAGAAGGGCTACATGACCACCATACACGCATACACCGGCGACCAGATGGTACTCGACGGACCTCACCGCAAGGGTGACTTAAGGCGTGCAAGGGCTGCAGCTGTTAACATCGTTCCCAACAGCACCGGCGCAGCAAAGGCAATCGGCCTTGTTATTCCCGAACTCAACGGCGTTCTCGACGGTTGCGCACAGCGCGTACCCGTACCCACCGGTTCGCTTACCCAGCTTATAGCTATCTGCGAAGGCGAAGTAGACGCTAAGAGCGTTAACGCAGCAATGAAGGCAGCTTCTTCCGCATCTTTCGGCTACACCGAAGAAGAAATCGTATCTTCCGATATCGTCGGCATGACCTACGGTTCTCTGTTCGATGCTACGCAGACCAAGTGCATGCCTATGGGCGACGGCACAACCCTTGTAAAGGTTGTTTCCTGGTACGATAACGAAAATTCGTACACCTCCCAGATGGTACGTACTATCAAGTACTTCGCTGAACTCAAGTAATTTTTTCAAGCGAAAAATTCTCAATGCCCGCGGCTTTGCCGCGGGCATT
>CAJLLH010000151.1 GCA_905207385.1 uncultured Eubacteriales bacterium | reverse complement strand
TCGGCGCCGCCGTAAGTATATTTGCCGCTCTGAGGTTCAAGCGCGCCCCACTTCATTTCATAAGTGGAAGTTATGCTGTTGAAGTTTGTAAGCAAATCTTCTTCATACTTAAGCGAGCCAGACGAAGTTGCCGCACCGATTTTAAAATAATCGGAATAAACATCGCAAAGCAGTCCTTCGTGGTGCTGCGCATCGTCCGCACACGCGGAAAACACGCTTCCGCCGAGGAGCAGAACTCCGCTTGCAAGCAAAGCAAAAGCCGATTTGAACAAGTTCTTTCTCTTTCTTCGGGTTACTGAAAACATAAATAATACCTTTTGCGCACATTATTGCCGTCGGACACGTCGTGCCCGACAGCATTAACCATAAAAAAAATTTGTACGTCAATTGTAACAGACGCACAAATTTTTTCAATAATTTTCACATAATTGAGCTTTACACAACACAACTGGTCTTATTTACGGGCAAAACCATGTTCAGAGTAAAAATATTGTTGCGGGTGGAAATGCTTATTTCTCCGCCGTACTTGTCGCATACAAACTGAATGCTCTTCATGCCGAAACCGTGATTTATTTTATCCGATTTGGTTGTTACGGGCATCTTTCCGTCGAACTTGAGTTCGCCTTTATAGTAGTTGTAAATTGTGATGTAAACAAAGGCTTTTACCGTTTTTACGGATAAGCTTATAGTCCTTTTATCGTCGGGCAAATCTTTTACGGCTTCTATGGCGTTATCTATAAGGTTGCCGAACAAAGAATACAAATCGGCATTTGCCATAAATGAAAGTTCTTTTCCGTCCGCTATGCAGGAAAGCTGTATGTTGTGCCGCGCGCACTGAAGACTTTTTTCGGTAAGAATTATGTCCAGCGCCTCGTTTTCCGTTTTTACGTTGCTGTCGTATATGGATATTACGTTTTCCATCTCTTTTAAGGTATCGCTGTCAATTTCGCTTCTGCGGCCTATAGAGCGGATCTGGTGTTTGAGGTCGTGGCACTTAAGATTTATGAAATTGATGTTATCTTTGCTAAGCTCGTACTGCTCTTTCTGCTGTTCCCACAGTTTGTTTACCGTGTTGTAATCTTCCTGAAGTTTTTTTCTGCGGGAAAAACCGAACTGGATATATATGGCAAGCAGCGTGCAGAAAATGTTGTATACATACGAAAGGATTATGTAACCCTTGTCGAAGTTGTCTACGCTGTAATAGGTGGTTATGGACGAAAAGACAATGCTGCTTATCATAATGACCACAACGACCGCTATAAGCTCAAAATTTTTCTGCTCGTGATTGCTGTATTTTGGTATGTTGTGCGAAACAAAAAGATATCCGTACAGATAAATTGTAAAGTAAATGAGCAGCCATATGCCGATGACGTAAATATTCGAGGTAAAAATAGTGCCGTTTACTCCGCTCTGGTCAACACCTGAAGAATTTTCGAACTGGTCGCCGTAATTGCCCATAGGGAAACCGCCGTTTACGCCCGTAAGCACTATGACGAGGTCAAAAATTTCGTAAGCGAGGTGCTGTATGGCGTAACCCGTCAGCGCATAAAAGAGTATTGTAATCCACCCCGCGTCGAAGCAAAACCTGACGGCGATTAACGATACCACAAACAACGTTATGAATACTACCGTGCAATAAAACGCATTGTAGGCTATTATGGGAACGGCAAACGCCAGCCCGAAGCAAACAAGGACGGCGCCGATTACGCGCGCAAGAAAGTAATTCCTGCGCTTGAACCTGAAAATTATCATGCCTTCCGCAAGCAGCAATTCCACCATAAACTGCAATTTATACAGAAAGAACGGAGTAAACTCGTACATTATATTCTTCCCCCGTAATAATCCGCCATTGCCTGCATGAATTCCTTTCTGCGATGGCGGCTCATTGCCAGTTGCTCGCTTCCTATTGTAACGGTGGTCGTGCCCACCTCTTCGACGTATGCCAAATTTACAAGGTAACAACTGTTGCAGCGCATGAAGCCCTTACCGAGAATAGTTTCCACCTGCTTAAGGCTGCCGTACGTGCGCACGTCGCCGTTTGTGGTGTGGTAAATTATATCGTGCTTCATCACCTCGATGTATTTGATTGTTCTGCGGGAAAGAATTTTTAACCCGTCGCCTACCGATACCTGAATTTTTTCGTCCCGCACATTTTCGAGCCGCTCTAACGCGCGCCTGATTTTAGCCGCAAAGTTGGGGTAAACCACAGGCTTGACCAAAAAATCCTGCACGCCTACCTCGTACCCCTTTACCGCAAATTGCGATAAGTTGGTAACAAAAATTATGGTTACGTATTCATCCATAGCGCGCAGTTTTTCAGCCGTCTTCATTCCGTCAAGGCGGGGCATATCTATATCCATAAGCACAATGTCGGCATTTGCGGGATATGACGCCAAAAAGTCAAGCCCGTCTGAATAGGTATTTATTTTAAAATGAACATCCTTTATGTCGGGCTCCGCCTCGAACCTGGCAAGATACGACACAAGCATATCCGTAATTACCTTTTCATCGTCAACTATTGAAATGTTTATTTCCATAGTTCCCCCCAAATTTTAAAACCTTGGCATTGCAGCAAGTTTTATATGCTGAGAAAAATCCTGTACGTTTATCTAATTTAAAACGGAAAGGCGGCAAATGTCAATACCTGGGCGCATATTTTTTTAATTTTTCACATATTTCGGCATACGCTAAACTAACTTTGCCGCATTTTTGATTATTTTTACCAACTTTTTGATGTGAATTTTTGTTCCGCGGCAATAAAAATCTGCGAACCGCATTATGCAAGGTCCGCAGGTTTAAAATAAAAGGCAAGTCTTTAAAGTTTTTGTTCAGCGAGGCGCTCAAATAGCAGCCGTAAATATTTTATGCGGCTGAATTTGCCGCGAGGGGGTGAAAATTCTGAGAATTTAGGTTTGAAAAAGTTAAAGCGCAGAAATTTATAGCCAAAGATTGTTGCAGTCTGTTTAAACTTTGCCAAGTTTTTCGGCTTCCGCGCACGCCGCAGTTATAGCCGAACCGGAATAGCGCGCCAGCCTTGCAGAAGACAGCTGTTCGGCAAACATATTCACTGCGCACACTTTAAGCCCGCCGCGCGGGAGATAATAATACATTCCGCTTTGCGCCGAGCAACAGGAAGAATACAAAGTGCTTTCGTACCCGCCGCCTTCGGCGGCGCAACAGCCGCAAGGCACGCTTACGCAGCCGAGAACGGAAAAGAAATGAGCTACCCCCTCTGCTTCGGACATACCGCAAGACCAATTGCAATTCAGAAACGCCGCGCGCACAAACCGCGACTGCGGGGACATATCGCCCGGAAGACCTATCGCGCCGAAGCCCATTCCGCACGCGGAAAGGTTAAGCTTTGCGCTGAAATTATTGCGCGGAAGTTGCGGCGAAAGGTTCATAAAGTTAGCAAGATTTGCCATCTGCACGGGGAAAGGCGGGTTGTTGGTGAGCACGCCCGCGGGGTCGTCGTACACCATTACCCCGTCGCTTACAAACTCCACGACAACGGCGCGCATTTTATCGGCTATAAGCCAGTGCAGAGGCGCGGGCGGCATATCCGCCGAAAAGCGCTCGGGCGTGATGTTGATGTTTCTGATTGCCGAAACAGCCTCTTCCACAAACGCGCATTTGCCTAAAATATACGGAATAAATTCAAACTGGGCAAGGTTAATTTTACCGCTCTGCGCGGGCTGGTATGCGGCGTTGCCCGCAAAATTAAGCCCAGCCATGCACAAGCCTTTTTCGTTCATTCCGTCAAAAAGCAAGGGGTAATCCTGTTTTACGAGCGCCGCCCCGATAATTGCGTAATGGCTGTCCACCTTTATTTCCCTGTGCATTATCAAAGGAAAGTTGCGCGGAATTACAACCAGTTCCTCGCCAATGGGCGCGTGATAGTCCAGCGTGCGCCCGAAATAAAGCCCGCCGCCAT
>CAJLLH010000150.1 GCA_905207385.1 uncultured Eubacteriales bacterium | reverse complement strand
AGATTGCAGTTTTACATATGCGCCGTCCTTCTTTTTTCTCGCGGTGTGCCGCTCCTTTGCCTTGAATATAGTCATAAGCGAAAGACCGTTTAAATCGCCCTCTTCAAATGGAAGGTATCCCGCCGCAAGTATGGCGCTCTGAATTTTTTCAATCGTTCTGCATTTATTCAGTTTTTTAAGCGCTCTTCCTTTCATACGCGCATTATAACACTTCTTTGCCATAATGTAAACCGCCGCGCTTTAAAAAAGCGCGGCGGTTTATTCACATTTTTTCTCCATATGCGCCGGGCAAGCTCGGCGCAGGCTGTAAACATTTAATTTTGCGGAGTTTATCCGCGTTTGATTGCAAAATTTACCTTTCAAACTTTTCGGCAACTTTTTCCAGAAGGTCGCGTATGTGCAGGTGCTGGGGGCAATGTTCTTCGCACGCTCCGCACTTTATGCAGTCGGAAGCCTTTCCGTGGCTGCGCGCGTAATTTTCGTAATAATTCTGCTGCGGCGTCCAGCGGTCCTTGTTTTCTATTATTTCAAGGTTGTAAAGCGAAAAGTAGTCGGGTATGGGTATGTTCATGGGGCAGTTTTCGGTGCAGTAGCGGCAAGCCGTACAGGCAATCGCGCCCGTGCCCTTGATTATAGAGGTAACTTTTTTTACCGTTTCAAGCTCTTTTTCGTCCAGCGGACTGAAATTCTGCATGATGGAGGTGTTATCTTCAAGCTGAGCCATCGACGACATTCCCGAAAGCACCATAAACACTCCGTCCAGTCCCGCGGCAAAGCGCAGCGCCCAGCCGGGCACGGAAAGGTCTTTGTTTTCCGCTTTAAACAGCCCCGCGGCTTCTTCGGGCACGTTGGCAAGCGTGCCGCCCTTTACGGGTTCCATAACAATAATGGGCTTGCCGTGCTTTCTTGCCACTTCCCAAAGCCTGCGCGACTGCACGCCTTCGCTCTCCCAGTCGAGGTAGTTTATCTGTAGCTGCACAAACTCCGCGTCGGGGTGGTCGCAAAGAATTTTATCCAGAAGTTCGGGCGTATCGTGGAAGGAAAATCCGTAATGCCTGATTTTGCCCTGCTCTTTAAGTTTTCGTGCGAAGCCGAAAGCGTCGTATTCCTGTACAAGATTGTAGTCGCCCGAATTGAGGTTGTGCAAAAGGTAGTTGTCAAAATATTCAACCCCGCATTTTTCGCACTGCTTGTCAAATATTTTCTGCATGTCTTCCGCACAGGTAAGCGAAAACACGGGCAGTTTGGTCGCCAGTTTAAAGCATTCCCTCGGGTAACGCTTTACAAGGCATTCGCGCACGGCAAGTTCGCTGGTGTGCTCGTGGTACATCCACGCCGTGTCAAAGTATTCAAACCCGCGTTCAAGAAAGGTATCAACCATCTTTTTGACCTGTTCAAGGTCAATTTCGTTTTGCTTGCCGTCAAGCACGGGCAAGCGCATCATTCCGAAGCCTAATTTCTTCATCTCTTTTCCTCCGTAACTGCGCATTGCAAGAATTTTCTGCGTGCGCCGTATCGCCTTTTCGGCTTCCGCGGGGTCGGATATGTATTTCACCGTCTGCTCCATAGGGCAGGGCGCCGTTCCCGCGCGGTTTATAATTACGTCCGTGCGCGTTTTGTACGAATATTTTATCCCGAACCGTTCAAAAATTTCCGCCGCGCCGTCGCTTAACACTTCGGCGTAAACTTCCTTAACTCCGCCCGCCGCCATAAGGCAGGCCGCCGCCTTGCCTATAATTTTATCGGCTAAATCGGCGCCTTTCAAAAAATCTCTGTCTTCGTCGAGAAGGGCGGTAAGGCTTTTTACTCCGCGTTCGCAAAATGTTTTTTGTCTGTCGCCGTTAACCGCGGCGAGCGCCGCGCCCTCTTCAAGCAGTTTTTTTGCCCTTTCAATCGCGGTCATGTTTTACCGCCAGCGAAAGAAGAAGTACTATTACGGGCACAACCGCCGCCTGAATGTACAGCCCCGCAAGTCCGCTTTCAATGGTTGCCCATACGGCAGAGGGGCTCTGTCCGAATGCCGTTGCTGCGGCAAAGTATACAAACCTGCCCGCAATCTGCGCGCATATTACCGCGGGGAAGGCAAAAAGCGCGTTCTTTTCAATCTTTTTTGCAAAAAGTCCGCTCACAAGTCCGAACACTGCAAGTTCGGCAATCATATAAGGCAGTCGCGCCGCGGCGGGCATCGCCGTTTGGGCAAAGGCGGAGGTGAATGCAAAGCTTACAACGGGCGAAAGCGCGCCTACGCCCAGACCCCATTCCCAGCCGAGTATGCAGCCTGCAATAAGCGCGGGCGCGTACATGGGCAGATATACTGCGCCCGCCGCGCTCCCGCCGAAAAAGTGCGCTATCTGCGGCAGAACTGCCGCCATTGCCGCAAGAAAAACGGCTATTATGCTTTTTACCGTAATTCTTACGGGCATGCTTTTGTTTTTCAGTATGGCGTTTATCATAAAAAACTCCTGTAAAATATTTCTGTATCAATGATTATATAGTATAAAGTCGGCTTTAAGTCAATAGGCAAAATTAAATTTTTTTAAGTTATTTTGCGTTTTTTTTGCCTTCGGTATGGCAATGGGCAATTTTTCAACAAGTTTTGCCATAAAACGCGCAATAATTTTTGCGCAAAAGGTTTACGCGGGCGGGCCTTTGTGCTAAAATTCTGTTAACGGCGTTTCCCGCGCCGCATAAACCATAAGGAGAAAACACTTGGAACAGTTCATTCAGGCGGTAAAAGATTTCTTTTCCACCTTCGCCTACAGCGGCGGACTTACAATCGTCCGCACGGTGGCGTTTGCGCTGCTCGGGCTTGTAGTGCTTAAAATAGTCCGCCTTCTCACAAGGCGCGCCACAATGCGCAGCAAGCTGGACAAAGCCGCCGCCACATTCATAATTTCCATCATAACCGTAGTGCTGTACATTGCGCTTGTGATAGTGGTGGTAAGCTCGCTCGGCATTTCCACCGCGGGCATTATAGCGGCGTTCTCAGCAATAGCACTCGCAATAGCGCTCGCCCTGCAGAACAGCCTCGGCAGCCTTGCAAACGGCGTTATTATAATTTTTACAAAGCCGTTCAAAAAGGGCGACATCATAATGATAAACGGAATGGAGGGCACGGTTCAGGATATACGCCTTTTCAATACTAAAATTCTTACCTTCAATAACGAAGAGGTAATAATCCCCAACAGCGACATTCTTTCCCAGACGCTTGTAAACGAAAGCAATATGCCTTTAAGGCGCGTGGAAATTCCTTTTTATATCTCTTATACCGCCGATGCGGATAAGGTGTGCGCCGAAATACTTTCGGGGCTCATTAAAAGCAAAATAATAGTAAAGTCGCCCGCTCCGCTTGTAATATTCGATAGTTTCCGCGAAATGACTGTCTGCTGCACGGCATATGCGTGGGCAGCGGTAGAAGATTATGCCCCCGCCAAGCGCGCTGTAAGGGAAACCATTTATGCGGCAATACGCAAGCACGGCGCCGAGCCTTCCGCCCGCAAAGTGTTGGTGGATACTGCCGCGCACGAGGAGGGTAAAGATGAATAATCTGCTCGCAATGCTGCTTGCGACGGAAGAGGGGACGGAAAATACCGCCCAGACGCCCGAAGTATGGCAGCTCATAACCCAGTATGCCATCTATGCCATAATAATAGTGGTAAGCATTCTTATGCTTATTCTTTTAAGGAAATATACAAGACTGCCCAGACACAGCGAACTGAAGAAAAAATTGCAGGCGTTGCTTTCCGACATTAACGAAATCGGTTCTGAAAGCAAGCGAATGGACTTCATAAAAAACGTTTCGCGCGCGATGTACAAGGCGGACAACCTTGCTTACAGCGTAAGCATGCTTGCCGAAAAGGAGAGGTATGCCGACCTCGGCAATATTTCTTCCCTTTTAAACGAAGCCCGTACCGAACTTTCGCCCTATAAATTCGGCAAAAAGGAGGCGGAAGAAGCCGAAGGCATTGCCGCC
>CAJLLH010000149.1 GCA_905207385.1 uncultured Eubacteriales bacterium | reverse complement strand
GCGGCGGTACGGGCGCAGCTCCCACGAGAATACGCGACAACGTCGGCATTCCCATAGAGCTTGCCCTCGCGCAGGTTGACGAACGTCTGCGTCAGGAAGGCATACGCGACAGCGTTTCGGTAGTGGTGGGCGGCTCGATACATTCAAGCTCTGACGTGGTAAAGGCGATTGCGCTCGGCGCGGATGCCTGCTACATAGCCACGGCGGCTGTTATGGCGCTCGGCTGTCATCTTTGCAGAAGCTGTCATTCAGGCAAGTGCAACTGGGGCATTGCCACACAGCGCCCCGACCTTGTAAAAAGGCTGGATCCCGACGTCGGCAAGGAGCGGCTTGTAAATCTCGTCCACGCCTGGACTCACGAAATTCAGGAAATGATGGGCGGTATGGGCATAAACTCCATCGAAGCGTTGCGCGGCAACAGACTCATGCTCCGCGGCGTAGGTCTGAACGAAACCGAACTGAGGATTTTGGGCATAAAGCACGCAGGCGAGTAAAAGGTTCACTAAAATTGTTTGCTTTGCATTTCTTTGCGGCAACCTTTGGCTGTGCGTTTTAGTACACGCCCGCGGGTTTTCCTCGAGCAACGCGCCCTTCTTGCATATGCAAAAGTCGGCAGCCGTGCGGAAAAAGCCTTTTTCGTGCGCATATATGCCCGCGAAAATAGCCGTTTCGTTGAATTTCGCTGCTCTTTTCCGTCAAGGCAAATAAATTGCGTTGCCTGCGGCATATTGCCGCACCAATTAAATTAATCGCGGCATATTGCCGCATAAATCAAGGTTAAAAGCGGCGCAAGCCGCAGTTAAAAAAGTAAGATATCCCCCGATGAGAGCCGGGGAAATAATAATCATAAGGATTGATTTGAATTATGTTGACAAGTATCTGTGGTATCAACTGGGGCGATGAAGGCAAGGGCAGAATGGTCGACCTTTTATCGCGCGATTTCGACATCGTTTGCCGTTATCAGGGCGGCAACAATGCAGGACACACCGTTATTAACGAAAAGGGTAAGTTTATTCTTAACCTTCTTCCTTCAGGCATACTCAGGGAGGACGTGGTCAATGTACTCGGCTGCGGCATGGTTATCGATCTTAAGCATATCTGCGGCGAGATTGAAAGACTGCGCGACGCGGGCATAAAAATTACGCCCGAAAATCTTAAAATAAGCGACAAGGCTGTAATCACCATGCCCTACAACGTATTGCAGGACGTAATGGAAGAAGACAGGCTTTCCAAAGCTACCGGCAAGCCCTACGGTTCAACCCGCCGCGGCATTGCGCCCGTATATGCGGATAAGTACATGAAAAAAGCTTTCCGCATGGGTGAACTTCTTAACACCAAGCTTATGTTCAAGCGCCTGCCCGACATCGTTGCGTGGAAAAACCTTACGGTTACCTCCTACGGCTACGACCCCGTAAAGGTAGAGGATATGATAGATTACTTCACCACCTATGGCGAACCCCTCAAAGAGTTCATAACCGATACGGGCGTATTCCTCAACGAAGCCAACAAAGCCGGCAAAAGAATTATGTTCGAAGCTCAGCTCGGCGCGCTCAGGGATATAGACTACGGCATAGTTCCCTATACTTCCAGTTCTTCCACTATAGCGGCATACGCGCCCATAGGCGCGGGCGTGCCCAACCTTAAACTGGATAAATCCATAGGCATAATGAAGGCTTATTCCAGCTGCGTAGGCGCAGGCCCTTTCACTTGCGAATACTTCGGCGAACAGGCCGTTCGTTTAAGAGAAGCCGGCGGCGAATACGGCGCAGCAACGGGCAGACCCAGAAGAGTAGGTCCTTTCGATGTAGTTGCTTCGCGCTACGGCATACGCTGCCAGGGCGCTGACGAAATAGCGCTTACCAAGCTCGACGTGCTCGACGATTACGAAGAAATCGAAATCTGCACCCATTACGAACTTGACGGCAAAATAATCGACGAGTTCCCCTTTACGGACGTTCTCGACTACTGCAAGCCCGTATTTGAAAAAGTTAAGGGCTGGAACTGCGATATCACCGGTTGCAGAAAGCCCGAAGACCTTCCCAAAGAGGCTCTCGACTACATAAAATTAATTGAAAAGCTTTGCGATTGCCGCATACGCTACGTATCGGTAGGCGCGGAGCGCGAATCCTGCATCAAAATGTATTGACGCGGCGCGCGGCGGGTGAATTTGCGTGCGTGATTAACCTTTATTATGCGCGCTTTTAATCCGTCAGGCGGATTGTTTGCCGCAATGCGTTGTGTCGCAGCGGGAGGAGGGGTAACATGGAAATCAACGTAGACGAAAACGTTCACTTTCAGGCTCTCAACAGAATAGTCCGCGAAAGTAAAGATACAGATATAACCATAAACGGCTGCATAGGTCAGCGTTACATAGCCGACGGGCTTTCGGGCAAGCGCATAATAATAAACGGCGTGCCCGGCAACGCTCTCGGCGCTTACATGAACGGTTGCGAGGTGATAGTTCACGGCAACGTTCAGGAAGCCACGGGCGATACTATGAACAGCGGCAAAATAGTCGTATACGGCAACGCGGGCGACGCTACGGGCTACGCGATGCGCGGCGGCAGAATTTACATCCGCGACAACACGGGCTATCGTGCGGGCATACATATGAAGGCGTATATGGACTTCAAACCCGCTATAGTAATCGGCGGCAGAGCAGGTTCATTCCTCGGCGAATATCAGGCGGGCGGCACGATTGTAGTGCTCGGTCAGAACAAGGACGGACTTCCGCTCATAAACAATTTCTGCGGCACGGGCATGCACGGCGGCGTGATGTATCTTCGTTGCGAAAGCATTCCCCGTTCGCTCCCTTGCCAGGTCGCTGCCGAAAAGAAGTGGGGCAAAGATATTCCCGAACTTTGCGAGCTTGTGCGCGACTGGTGCAACTTTTTCCCCGAATACAACGCGGAAGAATTGCTCGGGCATACATTTTTCGAGCTTAAGCCCAACAGCGCTAACCCCTATAAGCAGATGTATACAAATAACTGAAATTAAATGGTTGCGGCATATTACGCATCCAATTGAAAAACGCGGCGCGGGGAGTGCATTCCCGCGCCGTTTGCTTGACAAAAACATTTACTGTGGTTTATTATAAATAAAAGTTGTGCGGCGCGCGCCGCGCGGTATAAAGGAGGGCGCTATGCTGAGAAAATTTTATAAAATGCAGGGAATAGGCAACGATTACATATATTTCGACTGCATGAAACAGCCCCTTGATAACCCCGAAGAGCTGGCTGTAAGGCTTTCCGACAGGCATTTCGGCATCGGCGGCGACGGCATAATACTGCTTTGCCCCTCAGAAGTGGCGGACTGCCGCATGCGCATGTTCAACCTTGACGGTTCTGAAGGCAAAATGTGCGGCAACGGCATACGCTGCGTTGGCAAGCTTGCGCACGACCTCGGCTATGTTAAGGGCGACAGCGTTAAAATTGAAACCCTTTCGGGCATAAAAACGCTGGCTCTGCATACAGACAGCAACGGCAAAGTTTCTTCCGCGAAAGTTGATATGGGTGCGCCCGTTCTCGACGGCGAAAGCATTCCCAGCCTCATAAAGGGCGAAAAGGTTGTAAACGTACCCCTTGAGGTAGACGGCAGAACTTTCGGCGCAACTCTTGTTTCCATGGGCAACCCGCACTGCGTAGTGTTCGAAGACCCCGACAGGGTTGGGCTTGAACATTATGGTCCGCTGTTCGAACGGCTTAAAGTTTTCCCTGAAAGGATAAATACCGAGTTTGTGCGCGTGATAGACCGCAACAGGCTTAAAATGCGCGTGTGGGAGCGCGGCAGCGGCGAAACATGGGCGTGCGGCACGGGTGCGTGCGCCTCGGCTGTGGCGGCAGTGCTCAACGGATACTGCGATAAAAATACCGAAATTTCCGTCTATCTCCTCGGCGGCGAGCTTAAAATAACGTATACGGACGAAACGGTATTCATGGAAGGCGCGGCAACGCTTGTGTTTACCGGCGAAATTAAAATCTGACAAATATATAACAAGCGGTGCG
>CAJLLH010000148.1 GCA_905207385.1 uncultured Eubacteriales bacterium | reverse complement strand
CGCGCCTTTTCAAGGCGCGCCCGCCGCATATTTTTTTAAAAGATATATATAATTTCCTTTGCCGTGCGTAATGTTATCTGCTATACTATATCGGCGCAAAAGTTGCACATACTTAAACTGCGCCGCATGGCGATGCTTAACGGAGAACAATGAAAACAACAAATTTGAAAAAAATATTCATAACAGCACTTTCTGCGGTTTTTGCCGCTTGCTTTATTGCGGGTATTTCGGCTATATTCCCGCACCAATCGGCTTTTGCTGCGGAAAGCGGGGCAAATTGCACCATACTTTCCGATGCGGGAATCGTAAAGCAGGAGTACCTTGACGAGTATTCGTATAAAACGCAGGGCGAGGGCGTTCACATTTCGGAATATTCTGCAAACGGCGGAAACTACGGTTCGAACTATCTTTCAAAAGCGTTCGACGGCGACCCTTCCACATTCTGGGAATCTTCGGCTTCAAACTCGCAAAGTTTTGTAAACTACGTTACGCTGACTTTCAGCGCTCAGGCGCAGGCGGACAGAATAGTATATATGCCGCGAACAGACAGCTATCCCAAGCGCGGTTACCCGCTTACTTTCACCGTTTACGCGTCCGATGCGGAAAGCGGCGAAGACTTTACAAAAATCTGCGAAGTATCCTCGACTTACAGCGGCAACAGAGTAATTTACGACCTGGGCGGAATATATTCCTTCCGCAGATTGCGCCTTGAATTTACCAAAATCAATTCGGATATATCCCAGCAGCTTGCCGCCGCGGCAGAGCTTATAATTCTGCAGCCCGAAGAGGAGGCGGCGCGCGCCGTCCGCTCGGCGTTTGTCGATTACTCCTGCCTTACCCTTAAGGATGAATTCAAAAAAAATGCAGAGCAGCTTATTTCTGCGGCTAAAAACACCGTCGCATACTCGTGCAGCACACAGCTTTCAATGCTTACAGACAGAGCGGAAGCTGTTTTAAGCGGCAAGGCTCAGTTTGATTTGTTGCGCGAACTTTCCACCGCCGACGGCGCGGAAAACCCCATAACCCGCGCTGGCGATGTCGCAGGTTACGCGCGCAACAGCCTTAAAATGGTATGGATGGGCACAAACCGTCAGGTTACGGGTATAGGCGCGGCTGGCGGCGAAACTCTTACAGTATTTGTTGAAGCGGAAGAAGGCGACCCGCTGCCCTCCATAGTATGCACTCAGTTCATGGGCACGTGGCAGGGCTGGCGAAGCGGAACTATAGCTCTTTCGCGCGGCATAAACTTTATAACCGTGCCCGATTATTATCAGGACTGGTCAAATACCGTTTCCGGCGGCCCGATATATATAGTCAACCCCTATACCCCCGACCAGCAGAGCGATAAAGTAAAGGTATATATAGAGGGCGGCTACACTTTCCCCGTATACCGCGAAAATGACGACGAAGAAGACTACGTCGCGCGGCTGGAAAGTTACCTTGATAAAGTGGCTGAAAAACCCGATTACCTGGCGGATATGACCGAAATAACCAACGATAACGTCATTCTTACGGTAACTGCTTCGCAGGCTTTAAAGCAATATAAAACCAACGGCTATTCGCCCGCGTCGGCACTCGGCGGCTGGAAAGATTATCTTCGTTCGCTGTACTCGTTCTGCGGCGTTTACGATGAGAAATATTACGACGAACGCGCCGAATACCTTAATGTAAACATAAGGGTAATGCAGTCGCTTGCGGGCGCGGCGGCGTACGCTTATACCGAGCACGTAGGCATATATGCGGGAAGCGACTGGGAACTTACTTGCCTTCGCGGCAGCAATTTCGGTTGGGGCGTCACGCACGAGCTCGGGCATATGATGGATATATCCGAGCGTACGTGGACTGAATATACCAACAATATGTGGTCGCAGTATAACAAGTGCGCCCTTGCGGGCGAGGAGGCGCGCGGCAACTTTTCGGCATTCCTTTCGTCAACGGTAAAGGACGGCGTGCCTTATTCCGAGCGCGACGCATATTCAAAGCGCACCGACGCGGCAATAACGTGGTGGCTTATCGAAAGCCGCTATCCGGGCTACTGGGGCAGACTGGAAAACAACTACCGCTACGCCGACCGCGCTGGCATAACCAACAAAGCCGAACTTCACGTTTATTTTTCCTCGCTTGCGGCGGGGGCAGACCTTTCTTACTACTTTGAGCGCATAGGTTTCAACTGGGGCGGCAACACCCCTTTCGAAGGTTACGAAACCGCTTCGCAGCAGTTTAAATCGGCTATATCTGCCGCCCTTTCGTCAGGTCAGATAAAGGAAGAGGGGCTTAAGCTGTGGTATCTTGACGCGGGCGCGTATAACTATACGATAAAATACGGCGACGCGCTTAAAGTGTATGACGCTACGGAAAAGGTTTCCTTTACGCTCGGCAAATCTACGGGCGGAATAACTCTGCTTATGGAAGGCGCGACCGACTACCGTCACCTCGGCTACGAAATTCTGCGCGGAAACGAAACGGACGGCTACAGCGTAATAGGCTTTACCTATGCGCGCTCGTTTACCGATACTTCGCCCGAAGAAGGGCAGAGCTACAAGGTCCGCGCTTACGACAGGGCGCTCGGCTGTTCGGCTTTGAGCGCAGCGCTTTCATATAACGGCGGGGCGGTAGCCCGTGCTGACGGCAAGGACTATTCAACGCTTTCCGAAGCGGTTGAGGCGGCTTCCGACGGCGCAACAGTCTATCTTCTTTCCGATGCTTTCGCGGCGGGAATTACCGTGGATAAAAATATCACTATAGCTCCCGCATCTTCCGAATGCACAATTTATCTTTCTTCGGCTTCGGCAATGTTTACCGTAAAGTCGGGCGCGCAGCTCACAATTTCGGGCGCAGATTTCCCCATAGCATTAAACGGAGCAAAGATTTCCAAAAGTCAGGCGCTTATAGTTTCTGACGGCGTTTTGTCTTTGAGCGGCAATGTTACTCTGACTGAAAACGTAAGCACTTCAAACGGCGGAGCAATCCGCATATCTTCAGGCACGCTGAATATAGGCGAAGGGGTTAAATTTTCGGGCAACAGCGCGGCGAGCGGCGGAGCGATAGCAAGTCAGGCGGGCGGCAACGCAACGCTTAACATAAGCGGTGCAATCTTTTCGGAAAATTCCGCTTCTTCGGACGGCGGTGCAATTTACGCTAACAGCTTTGTAAATCTCTCAAACTGCGTTTTCAGCGCAAACACCGCTAAAAACGGCGGTGCAGCATGCATTTACGGCGGCGGAGTGCTTACTGTGGAAAGCTGTTCGTTTGAAAACAACTTCGCGTCTTCGCAGGGCGGTGCGCTTAAAATCGACGGCAAAACCTCGTTTGCGGGCAGTTCGTATTTTAACGGCAACAGTGCAAACCAGGGCGGCGGTATTTATGTAGCCAGCGGAAATTCCGCGCGCAGAGCGGTTATATCGTCTGCAGAGTTTGCAAACAACTCGGCGGAATACGGCGGTGCAGTTTATGTCGGCGGATACGCCGCGTTCGGCGTGCAGAATGCAACGCTTAAAATAAGCGCGCCCCTAAGCGGCAGTACCGCGCTTTATGTAGCTCAGAATGCAAACCTTTCCGAATTCGCGGGCACGGCGGATATAAGCGGCGGAGTGGCAATGTTTGCCCCGCTTGCGCTCAGCGGCGCGTTCAACGCTGCGGAAAGTTCGCTTAACGTAATTTTTGCTTTCGGCGGCGAGGGCAATGTTCTCATAACTTCCGCGGCAGATGGTTCGCAGATGTCGCTCCGCTCGTTTGCGGAAACTGACGGCGGCGTTTATGCGGCGGAATATTCTGCGGACGGCTTGTCCGTAACGGTAGGCTCTGCGCGCGCGTATAAAGTAAGCGTAAGCGGCGGCACGCAATCTTCTTCGGAATATTTCTTGTCTGGCGAAAGCTTTACCCTTCCCGATGCGCAAGCTCCCGAAGGTTACGTTTTCAAAGGCTGGCAGTGCGGCGGCAAAGTGTATGCGGCGGGTCAGACGGTGGAAATAACTTCTGATATGTCGTTCGAAGCTCTGTTTGAAAGCATAACCAC
>CAJLLH010000147.1 GCA_905207385.1 uncultured Eubacteriales bacterium | reverse complement strand
GCCCAGGTTTGAGGATTCTCCCTACGACTTCAGCTTCAGCGGCCTGAAGTCCGCAGTGCTGAATTACCTGAACGGCTGTCAGATGAAGGGGGAGGCGGTAAACAGAGCGGACGTGGCGGCGTCCTTCCAGTGCGCGGCAATCGACCCGCTCGTAAAAAAGACTGTGGAGCTTGCAAGGCGTTACAACGTTAAAACGGTAACGGCGGGCGGCGGAATAATTGCAAACGAATATCTGCGCAAAACGCTTGCAGCGGCGTGCAGAAGGTCGGGTCTTACGCTCGTTCTTCCCGAAAAGAAGTACTGCACGGACAACGCCGCAATGATAGCTTCGGAAGGGCTTAACCAGTATATGGCGGGCAATTTTTCCGACCTTGACATAAATGCCGCCGCGGCAATACCGCTCTGATTTTTGCGGCGCGGCAAATGCCTTCAAAACGCTTTACAAAATTTTACGGGTTTTGTATAATAATAACGTAAAATTAAATATCAAAGGCTATTACGGAGGACAACCGCCTTTCCGCCAACCCTTCAAGAGAGCTTCCGTCCGGTGCAAGGAAGCAGGCGCGCGCAAAGGATATCACCTCCCAGCTTATCTGCGGAACGCGGCAAAAGCCGCAAGTATGCGGATACGGTTTCATAATCCGTTACAAGTTATGGCAAATATTAGTTTGTTTTGGTGGTTTAAAAGCACTCGTTTTCGGTGTCCGAAATAACGGGCGCTTTATTTTTTTACCGCCGCAAGGAGAATTTTTTTATGTATAAGAAGGTGGACACAACCCTTAACTTCCCCGAAAGGGAAAAGGAAATCGCCGAATTCTGGAAGAAAAACGACATTTTTGAAAAGTCGGTAAAGAGCAACGAGGGCGCGGAGGAGTTTTCTTTCTACGACGGTCCCCCTACGGCAAACGGCAAGCCGCATATCGGACATATTTTGACGCGCGTAATGAAGGACCTCATTCCCCGTTACCAGACCATGAAGGGCAAGCACGTTTTAAGAAAAGCGGGCTGGGATACTCACGGTCTGCCCGTAGAACTCGAAGTCGAAAAACTGCTCGGCATGGACGGCAAGCAGGATATCGAAAAGTACGGCATTGAACCTTTCATAAAGCAGTGCAAGCAGTCCGTATGGAAGTACAAGAGCGAGTGGGAAAGAATGTCCGAGCGCGTAGGTTACTGGGCGGATATGGAAAACCCTTACGTAACATACGACGATAATTATATAGAATCGGAGTGGTGGGCGCTTAAAACCATGCACGAAAAGGGACTTTTGTATAAAGGTCATAAAATCGTGCCCTATTGCCCCCGCTGCGGCACGGCGCTCTCCTCGCACGAGGTGGCGCAGGGCTATAAGCTCGTAAAGGAAAATTCGGTAGTGGCTCGCTTTAAAGTTAAGGGCGAAGAAAACCGCTACATCCTCGCGTGGACAACTACGCCCTGGACGCTCCCTTCAAACGTTGCGCTCTGCATGAATCCCGACGAGCCCTATGTTGAAATAGAAAGCGACGGCGTAAGGTATATCCTTGCCAAGGCGCTTGTGAATAACTTCTTTGAAGATTACAAAATAATCGCCGAAAAGAGCGGCAAGGAGTGGGAGGGGCTGGAATATGAACCTCTCTTTACCGAAACTACCGCCGAAGTTAAGCGCATATCCCCCGCAAGCGCGCCGCTCAAAGCGCACTACGTTGTATGCGACGGCTACGTAACCATGGGCGACGGCACGGGCGTAGTTCACATCGCTCCAGCGTTCGGCGAGGACGACTATAAGGTTGGCAAGCGCTACAATCTTCCCGTCGTTCAGCTTGTAAACGAGCGCGGCTGCTTCGACGAAAGGTTTGCATCTCTTAACGGACTTTTTGCCAAAAAGGCAGATAAGCTTATAATCGAAATGCTTGAAAAGCAGGGCAGCTTATTTAAAGTTGTTCCCTTCGAGCACGACTATCCCCATTGCTGGCGCTGCGATACTCCGCTTTTGTATTACGCGCGCTCCAGCTGGTTTATAGAGGTTACAAAGGTAAAGGAACAGCTTAAAGCCTCAAACCGCTCTGTAAACTGGATGCCCGATACCATTAAGGAAGGCCGAATGGGCAACTTCCTTGAAAATGTTATAGACTGGGGTCTTTCCCGCGACAGGTACTGGGGCACGCCCCTTCCCGTATGGATTTGCCCCGACTGCGGCGAAATAGAGGTAATAGGCTCTAAAAAGGAACTCAAAGAAAAGTGCGGCATACCCGCAGATAAGGATATAGAGCTTCATCGCCCTTACCTCGACAACCTGACCTGCAAGTGCCCCAAGTGCGGCGGCGCGATGAAGCGCACTCCCGAAGTTATCGACTGCTGGTTCGACTCCGGTTCAATGCCCTTCGCGCAGTACCATTACCCGTTTGAAAATGCCGACCTTTTCAAGGAAACTTTCCCCGCCGACTTCATATCCGAGGCGGTGGACCAGACCCGCGGCTGGTTCTATACCCTTCTTGTGGTAAATACCATACTGTTCGGCACTGCGCCTTTCAAAAACTGCATAGTTTTAGGCCACGTCAACGATAAAAACGGCATAAAGATGTCCAAGCACAAGGGCAACGTAGTTGACCCCTGGACGGTGCTCGATAAGCAGGGCGCGGACGCCGTTCGCTGGTATTTCTACACTTCGTCGGCACCCTGGCTGCCTTCGCGCTTCTACGAAGAGGCGGTTTCTGAAGCTCAGCGTAAATACCTCGGCACGCTGTGGAACACTTACGCGTTCTTCACGCTGTACGCCGAAATAGACAAGTACAATCCCGCCGAATATTCTTTGAAAGACTGCAAGCTGTCGCTTATGGACAAGTGGATACTTTCAAAGCTCAACAGCCTTGTAAAGCTCGTAGACGAGCACCTCGCAAGGTACGAAATTACCGAAAGCTCGCGCGCTATACAGGACTTTGCCGACGTGCTTTCCAACTGGTACGTGCGCCGTTGCCGCGAAAGGTACTGGGGCAGCGAAATGACGGAAGACAAAGCTGCGGCATACACCACGCTTTACACCGTTTTGGTTACACTAGCAAAGGTAACCGCGCCTTACACGCCTTTCGTTGCGGAAATGATGTACCTCAACCTCGTACCCGAGTTCTATAAGGACGCGCCTGCGTCCGTTCATCTGTGCCGCTTCCCCGAAGCTGACGAAAGCCTTATCGACGCCGAGCTTGAGCGCGGAATGGAAGGCGTTCTGAATATAGTGGTAAACGGCAGGTCTGCGCGCAATGCGGGCAACCTTAAAAACCGTCAGCCGCTCGCCGAAATGGTGGTGGTATCAGAAAAGCCTTTGAACCTTTCCGAAGAGGAAAAGGCAATTGTGCTTGAAGAACTCAACGTCAAGAAAATGACGATAGCAAACGACGCGTCGCTGTATATAAAGCACAGGTTAAAGCCTCAGCTTAAAACGCTCGGTCCCAAGTACGGCAAACAGCTCGGCGCAATATCCAAATTCCTCGCCGAATGCAATCCCGAAGAGGTGCTCGACGCAATCAGAAAGAACGGCGAATATGTAATAGAAGGCCTCGGTGTAAGCCTCGTGCTTGAAGACTTGCAGGTATTCTCCGACAGCGCCAACGGTTTCGTCGCTCAGTCGGATAAGGGTGTTACCGTTGCGCTTTCAACCGTGCTCACCGAAGAGCTTATAGACGAGGGCGTTGAGCGCGAAATCATATCCAAGATACAGAATATGCGCAAGGAAGCGGGTTTTGAAGTTACCGACAGAATTTTGGTATACTTCAAGGCGGAAGGCAGGGCTGCAAAAGTGCTAAGGGAAGCAAACTTTGCAAAAGACGTGCTTGCAGACAGCGTTAATGAGGGCGAAGCCCCCGAAGGCGCGTTCGCAAAAGAGCAGAACATAAACGGCGACAAAGCTGTTATTGCCCTCGCCAAAAAGTAATTGCCGATTTAAAGAGTAAGCGCAGTTTTGCTTTGCCGCAACGGTCAGGCGTTACTGTGTACGGCATATACGGTAAAATAAATATTTAAAGCGCCGCGTAAGGTATACCTTACG
>CAJLLH010000146.1 GCA_905207385.1 uncultured Eubacteriales bacterium | reverse complement strand
CTTGCCGCAGCCTTCAACGCCGCCGGATTCTATGTACTTTTTAGCGTTATCCCACGCGCCGCCCGCATTACCGGTGTAAAGAGCGAGCATTATTGCGCTTATTGTTGCGCCTATAAGCAGACCGCCTACAAATTCAGCGCCGAACAGGAAGCCCGTAACAAGCGGGAACAGTATTGCTATTATGCAGGGAAGGCGCATTTCTTTAAGCGCGCCGCGCGAAGAAATCTCTATGCAGGATTTATAGTCGGGTTTGGCTTCGCCGGTAAGTATGCCCTTGATTTCCCTGAACTGTCTGCGGACTTCGTCAACCATTTTGCGCGCCGCCTTTGCAACGGCTTCTATGAGCATGCCCGAGAACATGAACGGAAGCGCCGCACCTACAAGAGCACCGCTCAGCGTAAGGGGATTTACAAAGTTAAGTATAAGGTCTTCGCCTTCGGGAAGATATGCGTACAGGTAAGATATCATAAGCGAGGTCGCCGCAAGCGCAGCAGAACCTATGCAGAAGCCCTTACCTATTGCCGCCGTGGTGTTGCCCACGCTGTCAAGCTTATCGGTAATTTCGCGCACGCCCGCATCGAGCCCGCTCATTTCGGCAATGCCGCCGGCGTTATCGGAAATAGGTCCGTATGTATCGACCGAAACGGTTGCCGCAACGAAGGAAAGCATGCCTATCGCCACGCACGAAATGCCGTAGAAACCTGCAAGCGCATACGAACCGAACAGCGCGATTGCAAGCACTATTACGGGAAGCATGCAGCTTATCATGCCGTTTGCCATACCCTCTGTAACCGTGAGGGCGGGGCCTTCCTTGGAAGCTTCGGAAATCTTCTTTGTAGGTTTGAAGTCGTAGCTGGTGTAATATTCAGCGATGAAACCTATTGCTATGCCCGCCACTATGCCGAGAAGCGATGCAAGCCAGGGCGAGAACGCGCCCGCGCGGAAGCCTAAACTGCTTAAACTTTCCGCGTCGCTTCTGAACAGGAAATAGCTTAGCAGACATCCGAACACAACGGTAAGCCCCGCAGATATCCACGTTGCGGCGTTGAGTTCGCGGTGAGGTTTATCTGAAAGTCTGGGTTTTAAAAGTATGAACGCCAGACCGCCCACGCAGCCGATAAGGCCGCAACCCGCCAAAATCATGGGGAAGAGCATTAATTTGGAAAGAAGCTCGGGCGAGGCGTAAAGCTGATGCATGAACTGCTCGCAGGCGAGTATTACGCCCGAAAGCATTGCGCCTACGTAGCTTTCAAGAAGGTCGCTGCCGAGACCTGCAACGTCGCCTACGTTATCGCCTACGTTATCGGCAATCGTCGCGGGGTTGCGGGGGTCGTCTTCGGGAATGTGCTCCTCCGTTTTGCCTACGAGGTCAGCGCCCATATCCGCCGCTTTGGTGTATATGCCGCCGCCTACGCGGTTGAAAAGCGCTATAACCGAGCAACCGAGCGCATAGCCCGAAAGTGTCATGGTGAAGCCCGCGGAAAGTCCGAGCCAGTTCTCTTCTTCGACGAGGTTGGCAACGTTTTCTATCTGACCTGCCGCCATGCCGAATATGAGATACACTATAAGCGCGCCGATAAGTGCAAAGCCTGCAACGCACAGACCCATTACAGAGCCGCCCTTAAGCGCTACTTTAAGAGTTTTGCCAAGGTCGCCCGTTTCGCGCGCCTTGTTGGTTACGCGCACGTTTGCGTAAGTGGCTATTTTAAGTCCCACCCAGCCTGCGGCCGCACTCATGAATCCGCCGATGATAAACGCTATCATCGTCTGCCAGCTTATAATAACGCCAAGCACCACGGCTATTACGGCGCATATTATGCCGACAACTTTTAATTCGTACTTAATGAACGCATCGGCGCCGATTCTGATTGAGCCTGCAATATCGCTCATCTTTTCGGTGCCCTCTTCCAGCTTTTTAACGCTGAAATAGTTGAAGAACGCGTAGGAACATGCCAGCACGCCAGCGGCGGCGACAATAATCAGAAGTAGTTCCGGTCCCATCTTTGCCCCCGATAAAAATAATTATTTTGTTCGCAAGTAACAAAAAATGAACGTTACCCACACTTTCTATGTTACCATAAAGTGTTCAAGATTGCAATAGGGTCCTTAAAAATTTATCAGATATTTTTATATCGATAACCTTTGCGCTGGTATGTTATAAATGCAAGATTTCACAGTCGTAATTGCAAAAACAAATTTTATTGCAGCTATTGAATATTAAATTTTGCCGTGGTATAATAATAAAGAAAAAATTTAAACCGAAAGGGGGCTTTTTTATTTTATGGAACACGCTAAAGACTGCAATTGCGGCTACTGCATGCGCGGCGAACTTCTTGAAAAATTCGGAATTTACATATGCGACCTTGACGTAAGCACGCTCATACTCTTCAAAGAACAGAGCAAGCGCGGCAGATGCATCGTAGCATACAAAGACCACGTAAGCGAAATCGTTGACATCTCCGACGACGAGCGCAACAGATTTTTTGCCGACGTGAACAGGGCGGCAAAAGCCATACACAAGGTTTTCAAGCCCGACAAACTCAACTACGGCGCATACGGCGACACGGGCTGCCACCTGCACTTCCACCTTTGCCCCAAGTACAAGGGCGGCGACGAATGGGGCGGAGTTTTCCAGATGAACCCGCAGAAGACCTTCCTTTCGGACGAAGAATATGCGGAAATGATTGAAAAAATAAAGGCCGCGCTGTAATTTTTATTACCTCTTTTATTATAATATTTACCGCCGCGTGCGTTTGTGCGGCGCGCCAATGAAATAAAAGCGCCTGAAAGCGCGGAATAAAACATACGCACAAATTAAGGAAAAATAAAGTAAAAAATTATGCGCGGCACAATTTGTTTCCCGCGCAAAATGCGGAAAATTTTTCCGCCATTATCCGCAGATAACAGCGGATAGTTGCCGCATATTGCCGCACCAACGGCATTGACGGCACAAAAATTAAGCCGCAGAAAAGCGGCAGAAATTCAAAATTGCGGCGCACGCCGCGCGTATAGGGAGAAAATTAAATATGGCACACAACGTAATTGCCGAAGCAAAAAAATGTTTGAACTGCAAAAAGCCGCTCTGCAGGACGGGCTGCCCCATAAACACGCCCATACCCCAGATGATACAGGCTTTTCTGAACGGAGATATTGACGGCGCGGGCAAAATGCTGTTCGATAACAACCCGCTTTCCGTTATATGCTCTATCGTATGCGACCACGGCAGGCAATGCCAGGGGCACTGCGTGCGCGGAATCAAGGGCGACCCCGTTGAAATAAGCACTATCGAAAACTTTATTTCTGAACGCTATCTGGACGTGCTTAAAATAGATTGCGCGCCCGCAAACGGCGTAAAGGTTGCCGTAATAGGCGGCGGCCCCGCGGGCATTACCACCGCCATCAAGCTTGCACAGCTCGGCTACGACGTAACCATATTCGAATCCAAACCCAAAATAGGCGGCGTTTTAAGGTTCGGCATACCCGAATTCAGACTTCCCAAGAGCTTTATAGACAGGTACAACGCACTCATGCACGGACTGGGCATAAAAGTGCGCCCCAACATGACAATAGGCAAATCGTTCGGCATAAAAGAACTTTTCCGCGACGGATTTAAAGCTATTTCCATTGGTACAGGCGTAACGTGGCCCAACACCCTTAACATAAAGGGCGAAACGCTTGGCAACGTGCACTACGGCGTGCATTACCTTGAATCGCCCGAAGTTTACGACCTCGGCAAAAGCCTTATAGTAATAGGTGCGGGCAACGTTGCTATGGACGTGGCGCGCACGGCTTTAAGGCGCGGCGTTAAGGACGTTAAGATTGTTGTGCGCAGCGACCGCTCCACCGCCAACACCGACGAACTTGAATATGCAGAAATCGAAGGTGCGGAAATAATTTACAACAAAGCGCCCGTTGAAATAACCGACGAAGGCGTTTTGTTCAAAGACACCGTCTGCGACGAAAACCATAAAGTTGTTTCCATGTCGGATACGGCAGAACTGATGAGGGCAGATTCGGTTATCATAGCAGTATCGCAGAA
>CAJLLH010000145.1 GCA_905207385.1 uncultured Eubacteriales bacterium | reverse complement strand
CGGCGGCTTTGAATTTTATTTTGCATTATGTCAGCGCGTAGCCTGTAAGTTTTTGTTTGCAGGCTTTTTTGTGTTGCCCGTAGACGACGGCATTATTATTTCCATAATTTTTATCAGTGCTGAAGAAAGCGGGAACGCCGCTTCCAACACCACAACTATAACCAGCACCTTTGCATAGTCCCAATTCAGATTATTCCAGCCGAGGTACAGGAAGGATGCAAGTTCGGGCACGGCAAAGCATACAATGGCTACCGCCAGCATTGAAAGGAAGAGCACCACGCGGTATCCGTTGAACGGCTGGCATACTCGGTACAGCATAACCATGCCGCTGAACGTAAGCGCTATCATGCACATCGCCTGACGGTATGTGCCAAACTCTGCCGAAGCCACTGTGCCCGTAATATACAGTGCCATAACGCACAGTATCATCAGCACTCCTCCCGCGACGGCTCGGCTCATTACGTGGGTAATGAATTTGCCCTGCACGCGCGAATTGTTCGGCTGAAGCGAGAGGAAGAACGAGGGTATGCCGATAACGCACACTTCCAGAAGAAGCACATTGGACGGAAGGAAGAGGTAAGGCTCGCTCATGAATATGCAAAGCGCCGCAAGTATTGTCGTAAACAGCGTTTTCATGAGGTAGAGCGACGAGGAATTCTTGATGTTATTAATAACTCGCCTGCCTTCTGCAACAATCTTGGGCATTGAGTTAAAGTTGTTGTCCATCAGAACAAGGTGGCTTACGTTTCTCGCCGCTTCGCTGCCCGAGGCTACGGAGATTGCGCAGTCGGCTTCTTTAAGCGCGAGTATGTCGTTTACGCCGTCGCCCGTCATGGCAACGGTATTGCCTTCCGACTTAATCGAGCGCACAAGTATAGCTTTCTGCTCTGGCGTAACTCTGCCGAAAACGGTGTAGCTGTTCGCCACATTTTCAACTTCTTTTTCGTTAAGCCCTTCAAGCGAAATAAACTTTTCGGCGTTTTCAATGCCCGCGCGCCTTGCCACTTCAGAAACGGTTACGGGGTTGTCGCCCGAAATAACCTTTACTGCGACGTCGTTATCCCTGAACCATTTGATGGTTTCAATGGCGTCCTCGCGGATGTTGTCGGCAATGGAAATTATTGCAATCGGCTTTAAAACCGCGGGCAGCTTGTCGCCCACGATGGGGGTGTTTGAGTGCGCCAGCACCAGCACGCGCATTCCCATCTGCGCATATTGCTTCATAATTCTTTCGACTTTCGCGGGCAGAGGTTTAAGCACGAATTCGGGCGCGCCGAACACAAAAGTTCCCGCCTCGTCAAACGTTACAGCCGAAAGTTTTCTTTTGGAAGAGAAGGGTATTTTAGCTATGGGCGAAAGCTTGTCGCTGTGCCCGAAATGGTTGTAAAGCGCGATTGACGTCTGGTTGTTATCTTCCAGCGCGGCAAGCATTGACCCCATAATATCATTCAACGAATAGTCGTTAACGGTATTTAATATTATGCAGTCGCTCACCTTCATTCTGCCGTCGGTAATCGTACCGGTTTTGTCAAGGCACAGCACGTTGACGCGCGCCAGCATTTCAAGCGAATACAAATCCTGCACTAACGTGTTGTGCTTTGCCAGTCTTATAACGCCTACGGCTAGCGCCATAGAAGTTAAAAGCAGCATGCCCGAAGGTATCATGCCTATAACCACGGTGCACGTGCGCTGTATCGTATAGTTCACCCTGACAGAAAAAAGGAATCCGTCTTCAACGCCCTGAGCCATTGCGGGGTCAAAGTTTGCGTAAGTGGTAAAGAAAATGCCTATTGCGATAGGTATTATCAGCACGCCTATGACTTTTATAATCCATTTCGTGCTGTTCATCAGCTCGGAATTGGGTCTCTTGTATTTCTTTGCCTTTGAAGTAAGCTTCTGCAGGTAAGTTTCCTTGCCTACCTTTTCAACGCGGAATTTTCCGCTACCGCTTGAAATAAAGCTGCCCGCATACAGAATATCACCGATGTTTTTCTTTACGGATACGCTTTCGCCCGTCAGAAGGGACTCATTGACCTCAACTGCGCCTTCTGCAAGTATGCAGTCGGCAGGCACCTGATTGCCCGTTTCAAGCATAATAACGTCGTCTAAAACGATTTCGCTCAGCGGCAGTTCTACGACTTCGCCGTCTCGCAGAACTTTTGCTGTATTCGCTGCCAGAATGGACAGTCGGTCAATTGAAAGTTTCGAGCGTATTTCCTGAATTATGCCTATTACCACGTTGGCGGTGGTAATGAATATGACAAGGTAGTTGGTAATGCCTTTGGTATTGGCAAGTATAAGCGCGATGAACGCAACAAGGCACAGCAGGTTGAAGAACGTGCAGATGTTGCCTATAAAAATGCTCGCGTAAGATTTGGAGTATTTTTTATTGGTATCGTTAAAAAGAAACTGCGAAAATCTTGTCTGTACCTGCGCGGAGGTAAGTCCCTTGTCAAGCGCGGGCGAATACCTTTCCACGTGCGTGTTTATTTTGTTTTTAGGGTGGCGGCGGAAGTATTTGAAAACTTTATCTTTATCAAAATTTTCGTCCGCGGCAGCCGCCTTAATTTCTTCGGCGGAAGTCTGCTCAGCTTTGGCGGCATTTGTTTTGCCTTCGCCTTTTGCTCCGTCCGGTGCGCCTTCGGCGGGCGCGGCGTTTTCGCCTTCTTTAATATCCTCGGGCTGACCGTCGGCTTCTGCGGCGGCTTCTGCGGCTGCCTGTTCGGCGGCTTTTCGTGCGGCCTCTTCGGCATCGCTTACCGTCCGCGCCGTTCCGTTTTTGTAATATATTTTGCTCATAATGCTCCTTTATCTAAAAGAGTACCTGTTAAAATTATAACACGCCGCGCAATTTTTTTCAACAGAATAGTGCACGTTAACTCTTTTTTAATTGCTTTTGCCGTTTATTTGGTTTATAATTTAAGCATATTTCCAGGAGACGATTTATATGATAGACATCAATCTCATAAGGGACAACCCCGACCTTGTAAGGGAGAACATAAAAAAGAAGTTTCAGGATAAAAAGCTTCCGCTCGTAGACGAAGTTATTGCGCTCGACGCAGAAAAGCGCACCCTTCAGCGCGAGGGCGACGAACGCCGTGCCCGCCGCAACACTCTTTCAAAGAGCATAGGCGCTCTTATGAAGGAGGGCAAGAAGGACGAAGCTGAAAAGGTAAAGCAAGAGGTTAAGGAAAATAACGACCGTATTGCCGTAATAGAGGCAAGGGCTTCCGAAATAGACGCCCAGCTTAAAAAGGATATGATGGCAATACCCAACATAATCGCAGACGACGTTCCCATCGGCAAAGACGACAGCCAGAACGTTCAGTGGAACACCTATCTCGAGGCAAAGGAAAAGCCCTTCGATGTGCCTTACCACGTAGACATACTCGAACGCCTCGGCGGCGTCGACCTTGACAGCGCCAGAAGAACAAGCGGCAACGGCTTCTATTATCTTATGGGCGATGTTGCGCGTCTTCATTCAGCCGTGCTTACTTATGCCCGCGATTTTATGATAGATAAAGGCTTTACGTACGTAATTCCCCCGTTCATGATTCGCAGCGACGTCGTTTCCGGCGTAATGAGCTTTGAAGAAATGGACGGCATGATGTATAAAATAGAGGGTGAGGACCTTTACCTTATAGGCACGTCCGAACACTCAATGATAGGCCGCTTCATGAACACTGTGATAGACGAAAGCAAGCTTCCTTTAACGCTTACGTCCTATTCGCCCTGCTTCAGAAAGGAAAAGGGCGCGCACGGCATAGAGGAGCGCGGCATATACCGCATTCACCAGTTTGAAAAGCAGGAAATGATAGTTGTCTGCAAGCCCGAAGAAAGCGACTACTGGTACGAAAAACTGTGGTCTTACACCGTAGAACTTTTTGTATCCATGCAAATTCCCGTGCGCACGCTCGTTTGCTGCTCTGGCGACCTTGCCGACCTCAAGTACAGGAGTCTCGACGTAGAGGCGTGGAGTCCCCGCCAGAAGAAGTATTTCGAAGTAGGCAGCTGCTCCACCCTTCCCGACGCGCAGGCGCG
>CAJLLH010000144.1 GCA_905207385.1 uncultured Eubacteriales bacterium | reverse complement strand
GGCGCTTTACTTGTGCCGCGCTGTATAAATAACATAAGTTTTCTGCGTGCCAAAATGCTGTATGCGATATAAGTTAATATACAAAAACGCAGCGTTGAATTCGCGCCGCGCTATATAAAAGACTTAAGTTTTTTGCGTGCAGAAAATGCTGTATCGATATTAATTAATATAGAAAAACGCGGCGCTTTATTGGCGTCGCGTTTTTTAATAAAGTTTAACTTTTAATTTTTAGGTTCAGCTTTTGCCTGCTCTGTACGCTGAGCGGGGGCAACGGGCTTATGAATAACTGCCTGAGTTGTTGCGGGCTGAGCTGCTGGCTTTTTTGTCATTACATCGGTGTAATGTTTGAACACTACGTTAATGTCTCCGTCCTCGCGGACAACGCCGCCGTCAATCCATATGGCGCGCTTGCAGTATCTTTTTACCGCTTCGCCGTGCGAAACTATAAGGAAGGTAAGCCCTTGCTTTTGCAATTCGGCAAGTTTTTCGTGGCACTTTTTGTTGAATGCAATGTCGCCTACTGCCAGAATTTCGTCTATCAGCAGTATTTCCGATTCCATGTTTACGGCTATAGAAAAGCCCAGCCTTGCCAACATACCCGAAGAATACGTTTTGATAGGTGAGTATATAAAGTCGCCCAGTTCAGAAAATTCAAGTATGGCGGGTATTTTTTCTTCTATTTCTTTTTTGGTGTATCCGAGTATTGCCGCATTGAGGTAAATGTTTTCAAGCCCCGTCGCGTTGCCGTCGAAGCCCGCGCCAAGGCGCAGGAGGGGGGTTATTCTGCCGTACCTTTTGGCGTAACCGGAAGTAGGCTTAAGTATGCCCGAAACTATTTTTAAAAGCGTGGATTTACCCGCGCCGTTTTTTCCGATAAGCGCTACCGCTTCGCCGCGGTGGACGTCAAAACTTACGCCTTTAAGGCACTCAAACTTTTTCTTTTTAAGATTTTTTTTGAATGCGCGCACCACAAGTTCTTTAAGCGAGTTTACCCCGACTTCGTATTTGTTGAACTTCATGGTAACGTCGCGCACTTCCAAAACCACGTCTTTTCTGCCGTCGTCCATAGTTACACCTCACAGATTAGCGGCGATTTTGTTTTTCATCGCCTGCAGGAACAGCCAGCCGATAACCAGCGATATGGCGGCAAAAATATACATTGCACCCCAGGTCATTGCCGAAGGCATTGCGCCCATAAGCAAATCCCTGAATGCGGTAACGTAGTGATACATCGGGTTAAGTTGGATTATCTTTGCAACCGTCTGATCTTTTAGCGAATTTATTGTATAGAACAGCGGGGTAAGATACATCCAAAGGGTAAGTATAACGCTGTAAATGTGCTTTATGTCGCGGAAGAAAACGTACAGCGCGCTTAAAAAGTATGATATTCCCATTGAAAACAGCATAAGTGCAGGTAAAATAAGCACGACTAACACTATCTGCCAGTGGAATGTATAAAGCGACGCTCCTACGCCTTCCCATATGGGCAAAGCTCTGAAGCCTGCAACTATAAGCAGCGCTATAAAAGAAAATCCGAACGTGACTAATGCGGAAAATGTATTCGCGGTGGGGAAAACTTCGATGGGCACTCTCGTTTTCTGGAGCATGTCCGACTGTCCTACAAGGCAGGTAAGCGAAGAGGAGGTGGAGCTGCGCATTACGCCGAAAATTATGTTGCCCGAAAGTATATAAATGGGGTAGTCAAGCCCGTCGGTGTGTCTTCCGAATATCGCGGAAAACACGAAAGCCATAACCAGCATGTTCAAAAGGGGGTTTAAAACCGTCCACATGACGCCTATAACAGAGCGGTAATACTGGTTTTTAATGTTGCGCCTTACAAGAAGCCGCATCAGGTACATTCGCTGCGAAAGCGAACCTGTCTTATTCTTCATTATAAAGTCTCCATCGTGTCTCGGTCATCGTAAAATGCTGAGCAGGCGCAGACCTGTACATATGCGCTATAACTATATTATAGCCAAATTTACAAATTTTGTAAAGTCTGGCATAAAATTTAGCCAATGCGCCCTTTTATGTTTAAAATTATCGTTTTTCAGCAAGCGCTTTTTCATAAAAGTCTGTAAGTCTGTGCGCTTCGTGCGCAATATCGTAGTGCGAAGCAATAATGCTGTCCCTGCTGTCGTAAAAATGCGGCGCGGGCGCTTTTATGGCTTCGGCCCAGGCGTCCTCGTCGTCGGGCAGATAAACGCACTTACCCGTAACGTCTGCTTCGGCGGGCCCTGCCTGCGAAACAAGGCATTTAAGTCCCGCAGTCTGCGCTTCTATTGCCGCCATGCCCAAACCTTCGTAGCGCGAAGGCATGCAAAAAACATCTGCCGCCTTGTACCAGTCTACGGGGTCGGCAGGGGGAACTATTTTAACCTTGTCCTTTATGTCAAGCTCGCCCGCAAGCGAAATTATGTTATGCCGTTCCTTTCCGTCGCCCAAAAGCACAAGCGTCATGTCTTCGCCCTCGGCGGCTTTTCTGAACGCTCGCATAAGGAAGGGTATGTTCTTCTGGTAAACAAATCTGCCTACAAAAAGCACTATTTTGCCTTTAAGCCCAAGCTTTTCCCGTATGTCGGCATACTGTTTTTCGTCGGAGTAAAGCCTTTCCGCTTCGATGGCGTCGGGCAGAATATAAGTGTCTTTCGCGCGCTTGCCGAATATGTTTTCGGCGGCGTGTCTGCTGCACGCCATAAGGTGTGTGGCGTGTTCTGCCGCAAACGGCCTCAAAAAGCTTTTGGCAAGGTAATGTTCGGAATTTTTGTTGAACGCGCTGTGAACATGGCATATCCGCACGGGTACGCCGGCGTGCGCCGCCGCCGTAAGCGAAAAAGCCGAAAGCGTGGTAAGGTGCGAATGAACTACGAAATAGTCGTTCTGTCCGCAAACTTTTTCAAGGTCAAAAATGCCTTTCAAAAAATTTTTCTGAAAGGGCGAAATGTAGTAAACGCGCGCGTCTTTATCCACGGCTTTCACCGCTTCGTCGAATTCCGAAGGGGCGTAGGTTACAAAATCAAATTTAAAATGCGAAAGGTCGGCGCGCCTGTAATAGTTTAATAAACAAGAGGCAACGCCGCCAAGGCGCGCGTTGCCGACTATTTGTAAAACTTTTATTCGTCCGTCTTGCATGAATTATTGTCCCCGCTTTCTTCGGGCGGCGTCAGCCCGAAATTAAGGTATGTCTGTCTGTTGATGGTGTATTTGCTCTCTATAAGATTTTTAAGCTCCGCATATTCCTCAACAGGCACATGCCTTAAAAACCTGCGTTCGCCTACAAAAAGAACGGCAACCGTTTTGATTATTATCTTTATGTCGAGCAGTGGCGAGGCGTGGGTAACGTAATACGCGTCGTAGTATTTGCGCGCTTTGATGGAAAGGTGTCCGTTGCCGCGCACCTGAGAAAGTCCCGTAAGTCCGGGGCGCATTTCAAATTTTATAAGCTCCCAGTTCTGGTACTCGCAGTCGTAAACGGGCAGAAGGGGGCGTGGGCCTATAAAGCACATATCGCCTTTAAGCACGTTGACTATCTGGGGGAGTTCGTCAAGTTTGAATTTGCGTATTACTTTGCCTACTTTTGTAAGGTTTTCGTTATTGTCTTTAATAACGGGTCTGTTCTTGTCGAACGGTACGTTTTCGCCCTTCATCGAGCGGAATTTATAGCAAACGAATTTTTTTCCGTATCTGCCCGTTCTGTCCTGCCTTAAAAGCACGTTTCCGCCGTCTTCTATTTTTATGGCAACGGCTATTACCGCCATAATCGGCGACGCGACTATAATTCCTATCAGCGCCACAAAGAAGTCTGCTATGTATTTGAATTGAAGGTAAAATTTAGTCATTATCGTTTTCCGTAAAGTGTAAAGCACGGCAAGTCTGCAAAAGCGGAAAGACTTGCATATGGTGCGGCTTATGTATGCCCGAACAGAATTTTATTAAGGGCGAAGTGTGTTGTGCCGCGGTCTTTTTAAGGGTATGTGCGTGCGAATGGACGTGCGGTATGTAAAAACTATCATATATTCCGCCGTAATTACCCTGAAAAAATATGC
>CAJLLH010000143.1 GCA_905207385.1 uncultured Eubacteriales bacterium | reverse complement strand
AAAGCTGCCGTCCGCCGAAATTTAAAGATACCTTTTAAGCTTGCGTTCAAACCCCTCTTCTACGGATATAAGCTCGGTTAAAAGCGCCTTTACCTCTTCATCCAGACCCGCGCCCGCATCGGTCAGCGTCGTCCTTAAACTGCTTATGCCCATTACCGTGCCGCGCACCATCATCTGCGCTATATGCTGCGACGAATTGTCGGCTACGGTATTCATTTTTATAGCCGTCCACATCATCGCTTTCTTTATGGGACCGGGCTCTTTAAGCTCCGTTTTGTACTTTTCCGCAAGCTGCGCCGCCCTGCCGCATATCCTTTCGTACTCTTCGTGCTCGCGCATTATTTCCTGCTTTACCTGCTCGTCCTCCGTTTCGGGAAGAATGTCCGATATGGACTGAAGCGCAAGCTGCGCATTGCGGTAAATTTCGGCAAGAACTTCCGCATCGCTCTTTGTATTTTCCATACTTAACCCTCTCTGACCTCATTAATCGGGGCATATATGCGCACCAATCAATTTTTTCGCGCTTTTATGCCTTCCGCTTTTCAAACACATTTTGCGCAAAAATTAAAAATTTATTACCACACGCACCAAGCAATTGTTTAGTAGCAAACACAAACATACCACGGCAAAGCTATAATGCCATACCTTGCACACATATCGCAAAAGCCGCAAGTGCAAACACTGCGCACATATCGCAAAGCCGCAAGTGCAACTAAAAAACGGCGACTGTTATCAGCCGCCGTTTTTATTTTTTCTGAAAATTATGAGTTTGCGCGTAAGATAGTTATATACAAGCACTATAAGCGTCATGGCTATTTTAATTATCCATTCGTTCCAGCCCGCAATGTCGACGCACAGGTACATTCCGAGCACGTTGATTACAAATCCGCCCGCGCTGAGCGCCGCGAACACAACAAATCCGTGAAATGTTTTGGAACTGCCCTTTTCATCGAACACGAACAATACGGAAAGGATATAGTTTACTATGAGTCCGAAAATGAAACCTACGCCCGTACCCACGCAAGATGCGACAACGGAAGGCGTTCCGCCGCCGTAAAATACATTTAAAAAGCTGGGATACAGCGACGGGTCGAAGGCATACAGCACCACTCCCATTACAAAAAAGTCTACTATGGTAGCAACGCCGCCCACTATTGCAAACCTGACTATTTCCGCAAGCCTTTTATTGCCGAAACAAAGCCGCAGAACGATGCGGTAAAGCAATCCGTTTTCAGTTCCCGCCTTTTGGGCTTGGTTTTTCTTTGCGCCGTCTTTGACCGATTGAGAAGGTTGTCCGCACGCCGCAAAATTATCCCCTTCTTTTAAAGGCTGAGCATTCTGCGCGCCATTTGCAGAGCGAACATACATATTAATTTCGGAGTCAGAGCCCTCAGGCGAGCCGCATTTTACTGCCGACGCACTTTCTTTTTCAGTCTTTTCAAATTCTTTAAGCATAAGCACACCGCGTACGACAGAATGCTCCGCCGCACTTGCAGACTAATTATAATACATTAAATCGTCATTTGCAAGGTTTTGAGCATTATTGTTGACGCGCGGCGCGACGGACTTTGTTTGCAGTCCGTCGCGCCGCTTAATATTAAAACAGCATTTATAAATTTGAAAACTGCCCAGCCGCTAAAATTCAGTCGATAAGCGCATGCGTTACTAAAAAAACAGGGCGCACAGCCCCATTTTGCTTGACTTAAAACAAAAGCTGTGGTAAATTATACTTCGAGCCGCTCGGGACGGGCTCTTTTTGAAGTGCCTAAATTTTTTGCATAGGCCGCCTGCGCCGCTTTTGCGCGCGTAAATTCCCGGCGAGACTGGACAGAGGAGGCAAAACTTTTCATGTACGCTATTTTCGAAAACGGAAGCAAACAGTACAGGGTAAGCGAAGGCGACACCGTTAAGGTTGAAAAGCTCAACGCTAACGTGGGCGACACCGTTGAATTTCCCGTAGTTATGGTTGCAGACGAAAAAGGCATTCAGGTAGGCGCCGAAGTTGCAAACACCAAGGTTACCGCTACCGTAGTTGCACAGGGCAAGGACAAGAAGATTATCGTCTTCAAGTACAAAGCCAAGAAGAACGAACGCAAGAAGCAGGGTCACAGGCAGCCCTTCACCGAGCTTAAGGTTACCGCTATAGGCGGCGCTAAGAAGGCAACCAAAGCCAAGAAAGCCGCTAAGGAAGCCGTTGCCGAAGAAAAGGCAGAGTAAGGAGGAGACTTATATGATACTTTTAAATTTATTCGCTCATAAAAAAGGTACCGGTTCCTCACACAACGGCAGGGACAGCGAGGCCAAAAGATTAGGCGTTAAGCGTTCTGACGGTCAGTTCGTGCTTGCAGGCAACATCCTTGTAAGACAGCGCGGAACCAAGTTCCGTCCCGGCAACAACGTAGGCATCGGCAAGGATGACACGCTGTTCGCTCTTATCGACGGCACCGTTAAGTTTGAAAGAGTTGGCAAAGACGGCAAGCAGGTTTCCGTTTACGCCGCTGAATAAGCCTTTTTAAAAGGAAATTTTCCGCTTTATGCGGAGCAGCTTCTGAAATAAGAGGCGGCGGACGGGTTCGTCCGCCGCTTTTTTACTGCTTATAGTCGGGGCATAAAGCTCTGCGCCAGCTTTTAACCTACCCCATTCACTCCAGCTGCTGCTGATATTTACAAAATTAACTAGTGCGGAAAGCCTTGCGCTATCGTTTGCTCCACCCCCACCATTCGACAAAGTCGTTTTACGCGTACATTATTGGGCTAACGTGTGCGGCATAAAGCACAACAAAGCTTTTACCCCCTTCGGCACAGCAGTTGCTGATGTTTGCATTACATGGTTGGTTTTTGCGAAATAAAGGCTGCGCAAACTTTTATCCGCATTCGGCACAGTCATTCTGATATGTGAGTTAGTTTTAACGTGCAAAGTTCTGAGCACGGCTCGGTGCGCGGCGATGTTTTTTAAATTTTTGCAGAAGCTTATGCTCCGCGCCTTTCAATGTTTTGGTTATACAAACCTTTTACAATGCACTACGGCAGATTTATTCCGCACGATATTTTGCGCCTTGCGCAGAAACACCGTCTACGCCCACCTCCAGCCTTAATAAAACGGTTTTAATTGCAGCCGTTTTTCCGATTTTTAAAAACCAAAACTTATATAAGTTAAAAAACGATTGGCAAAATACTTAAAAACAATCGGGCGGCAATGCCCGTAAAAAAGGAGTAAATATGATAAGGGTTTTTCCGCTCAACGATAAATACAAAGAAGTTTTCGGCAAAATGTTTGCCGATTATTACGACGAATTAGGCTGCGACGAAGATGCAGACCACCTTGTGGAAGAATATGTTCTGCCCGACCTGCTGGCGGGACTTCTGCGCGTAGACCTTATTGAAGAGGACGGCGCGACCTGCGGTTTTTGCATATACCAGATTGACGAACCCGGCAACGAGTGGAACTTTAAAGACGGCTGGGGCGACATACGCGAAATTTATATAACGCAGGCAAAGCGCAGAAAGGGTTTGGGCAAATTCCTTTTATATACCGCCGAAATGCGGCTGAAAGAAAGCGGAGTAAAAAATATTTATGCTCTTCCCGACACCGACGCGGTAGACTTTTTTGCTGCGTGCGGGTATGATCTTACGGACGAAGTGTGCGCCGAACTTGAGTGCAACGTTTACGCAAAAAATGCCGCAAGCGGCTGCGAATGCTGCGCCAAATAATTTATAAATAATCCGAAATGCCCGTATTTATGGACAAAACGGATATTTTGTGATATAATACGGCTATGAATAACATAATTTACGCAGGTAAAGACGCGCACAAGGCGCGCGAACTTGCGGCAACAAAAAAGTACTGGCAACTTATAAAATGCACCGCGCGCGGAGAAATTAAGACGGCGAAATCTGCCGAAAGCTATGCCCGCAGCGACGTGCTGGTTATACCGCCGCTCACCGACTACGAAAAAAGCGCAGACGGAACGGCGGACGCCTACATTTTCATGGACGGGACGGCATTGCCGTTTAAAACGCCAAAGGCGGTAGAAGAAGAGCGCGGCGGCGGGCTGGCGCA
>CAJLLH010000142.1 GCA_905207385.1 uncultured Eubacteriales bacterium | reverse complement strand
ACGTTTACCGTAACGCCGCCGAGGGTATACGTCGCTTCCTTTATGCCCTTTGTGCCGCGGACTTCGTCGAACACGATAGGTTCGTCCTCGTCGCCCAAAGTGCGCGCGGCAAGACGGAGAGCCGCCTCCATTACGCCGCCCGTAGCGCCGAATATCGCGCCGCCGCCGGAAGCTTCGCCGAACGGATCGTCGAACTCGCTTTCGGGAAGGTTGGCAAAGTCAAGGCCCGCTTCCTTAATCATCTTGGCAAGTTCGCGCGTGGTAAGCGCCGCGTCTGTATAATAGCCGAGCTCGTCGCGCGTTACCTCAAACTTTTTCGCCGTGCAAGGTATTACGGAAACTACGTACAGGTCTTCGGGTTTTATGCCCTCTTTCATGCAGTAGTACGTTTTAAGCACCGCGCTGAACATTTCCTGAGGAGATTTGCAGGTAGAAAGATTGGGTATGAAGTCGGGATAGTAATGTTCAAGGAATTTGACCCACGCGGGGCAGCAGCTTGTGAACATGGGCGTAGTGCCGCCGTTTTTGAGCCTTGAAATAAGCTCGGTAGCCTCTTCCATTATGGTAAGGTCGGCGGTTATATCCATATTGAAGCACTTAACGTCGCCCAGCTGTTTGATTGCGGTAACCATTTTGCCTTCAACGTTTGTGCCGACGGGCAGACCGAACGCCTCGCCAAGAGTTGCGCGAACGGAAGGCGCGGTGTAGAACACAACCTTCTTTTTATCGTCGACTATCGCGCCCCAGACGTCTGCAACGGCAGACTTTTCGTAAAGCGCGCCTACGGGGCAGGCGACTATGCACTGACCGCAGTTTACGCAAGGTGTGAACGCAAGCGAAACATCGTAAGGCGAGCCTATAACCTTGGCATAGCCGCGGTTTTTAGGGCCTATCGCGCCTATCGTCTGATGCTCGCACGCGGCAACGCAGCGCGTGCAGAGTATGCACTTTGAATTATCCCTTACAACCGAGGGCGAAAGGTCGTCCACGGGCTGTATGTCGTGGTCGGTGCCGTATTCGTCTTCCTGAGCGTTGTATTCGAGCGCGAGCTTCTGAAGTTCGCAGTTCATTGAACGAACGCAGGAAAGGCACTTCTTTTTATGTGTGGAAAGTATGAGTTCCACCGTCATCTTTCTCGATTTTCTTACCTTGGGGGTGTTGGTGCGCACTTCCATTCCCTCGGCAACGGGATAAACGCAGGCGGCTACAAGACCGCGCGCGCCCGTCGCTTCCACAAGGCACATGCGGCATGAGCCTACGCACTGAACGTCCTTAAGGTAGCAGAGGGTGGGAATGCGTATATTAGCAAGCTTTGCGGCCTGCAATATAGTAGAGCCTTCGGGTACGGAAACGGGAATGCCGTTTATTTTTAAATTTACCATTTTGTATACTGCCCTCCTTTACTTCTTTATTATAGCGCCGAACTTGCAGTGCGCTATGCACTGGCCGCACCTTATGCACTTTGCAGTGTCTATGATGTGAGGCGACTTTACAGAGCCGCTGATTGCCTGCACGGGGCAGTTGCGCGCGCACAGCGTACAGCCGCGGCATTTATCTGTAAGAATGTAGTAGTTGAGCAGCGATTTGCAGACGCCCGCAGGGCATCTCTTTTCGTTGATATGCGCTTCATATTCATCGAGGAAATGGTTCATCGTGGAAAGTATGGGGTTGGGCGCGGACTGTCCGAGCGCGCACAGCGAAGAAGCCTTCATGTATTCCGCAAGGTCGCGAATGCGCTGAATGTCTTCGGGCTTGCCCTTGCCTTCGGTTATCCTTGTAAGTATTTCCAGAAGGCGCTTTGTGCCTATGCGGCAGGGATTGCACTTACCGCAGCTTTCGTCGGCGGTGAACTCAAGGTAGAACTTGGCTATATCCACCATACAGGTGTCCTCGTCCATGACGATAAGTCCGCCCGAACCCATCATCGAGCCGATAGCGGTCAGGCTGTCGAAATCCATGCCGGTATCTATGTATTTTGCGGGAATGCAGCCGCCCGAAGGTCCGCCCGTCTGAGCCGCCTTGAACGCCTTGCCGCCCGGTATGCCGCCGCCTATATCGTAAATGATAGTGCGCAGCGTAGTGCCCATGGGAACTTCAACAAGGCCTACGTTGTTGATTTTGCCGCCTACGGCAAATACCTTTGTGCCCTTGCTCTTTTCAGTGCCTATGGAAGCAAACCACTTTGCGCCGTTGAGGATGATTGGCGCAATGTTTGCCCACGTTTCAACGTTGTTGAGAACGGTAGGCTTGCTGAACACGCCGCACGTAGCCGAGAACGGAGGACGCGGACGGGGTTCGCCGCGGAAGCCTTCGATACTCTTCATAAGCGCAGTTTCTTCGCCGCATACGAATGCGCCTGCGCCGAGGCGTATTTCTATATCGAAATCGAAGCCGCTGCCGAGAATATTTTTGCCTAAAAGACCGTATTCCCTTGCCTGCTTCAACGCTATTTCAAGCCTTTCTACGGCTATGGGGTATTCCGCGCGGACGTAAATAAAGCCCTGATGCGCGCCGACTACATAGCCCGCTATGGTCATAGCCTCCAGAACGCAGTGAGGGTCGCCTTCGAGCACGGAACGGTCCATGAATGCGCCGGGGTCGCCCTCGTCGGCGTTGCAGACAACGTATTTCTCGTCGCCGGGAGCTGCCTTGGAGGTAGCCCACTTGATACCCGTGGGGAAGCCCGCGCCGCCTCTGCCGCGAAGACCGGAAGCCTTGAGCTCTTCTATTACGTCGTCGGGCGACATATGCTCAAGCACTTTGGCAAGCGCCATATAGTCGCCTGCGGCAAGCGCTTCGTCAATGCTTTCGGCGGCAATTACGCCACAGTTGCGAAGAGCTATGCGCATCTGGTGCTTGTAGAAGGGAATTTCCGCAAAGGGAATTATAGAGCCGTCTTCATGCACGGTGCCTTCGTATAAAAGCTCTTTTACTATTTCGCCGCCCTTTACAAGGTGCTTTTCGGCAACCGTCTTTGCGTGTTCGGGCGTCATGTGCGGGTAGAACGCGCCTTCGGGATAAACTATCATTATAGGGCCGAGCGCGCACAGACCGAAGCAGCCTGTTTTTACTATCAAAACGTCGTTTATGCCGAGCTCTTTGAAGCTTTCTTCAAGCTGTTCTATAACTTTGAGCGAATGGCTGGATGTGCAGCCCGTGCCGCCGCATACAAGTATCTGTTTTCTGTAACCCGTAACGGGCGCAAGTTTTTCAGCCTGCTCGCGCACAATCCTTCTTACCCTTACAAGGTCGGAAAGCTGTTCAGACTTCTTTTTAAGTTCTTCAATAGTCATCGCGGGTTACTCCTTTATGTATTTATCGAGCACGGCCTTGACCTGCTTTTCGTTGAGCCTGCCGTAAACCTCGTCGTCAATAATCATGACGGGTGCAAGACCGCACGCGCCTACGCAGCGGCAGCTGTCGAGAGAGAACTTTCTGTCGGGCGTGAGTTCGCCGCAGGTAATGCGGAGTTCCTTTTCAACCGCGTCCAGAATTTTATCTGCGCCTTTTACGTAGCAGGCGGTGCCAAGGCATATGCTTATGCGATGCTTGCCCTTGGGCTTTAATGAAAACTGTGAATAGAACGTCGCCACGCCGTAAACTTCGGCAAGCGGAATATCCAGCTCGTCGGCGATCATAGTCTGAACCTCTGCGGGCAGATAACCGTAAATCTGGTTAGCCTTGTGCATTATGGGCATAAGGCAACCCTTTACCCCCTTTTCGGCGGCGATAAAAGCTTTAAGCTCTTTCTCCTGCTCCTCGGTTCCCTCAAAAGTGAACTGTGACATAAATAACTCCTGATTTAAATTACATATCAATCCGGCGCCTTAAAAGGGCGCATACATCAAGCGGGCGCCGCATAAGGCGCTCTGCAAATGTTCAGGCTATCGACTGTATTCGATAAAATTTTACCAAAACACCAATATATTATACCACTAAATTATTAGTATTACAAACAATATTTCTGCGGTTATTTGTTAAATTTTAATAAAATTTGCTAATATTCAACAACACAGCTCAAACCCGCCCTGTTGTTTGCGCGCAGAGCGCATAAAGCGCCG
>CAJLLH010000141.1 GCA_905207385.1 uncultured Eubacteriales bacterium | reverse complement strand
TAAAAAATGTATACATTATTTAATTTATTTTTATTGCAAAATATCTGTACATATGTTAGAATATCCGCATTAACGATAAATATAACCATTTATTACAGGATATTTCAGCGGCAAATCTTATTAATCAATAAATATATAAATTACTTATAATATTTAAAACTTGCGCGGCTGAAAGATATGTCGGAGGACGTTATGGAGCAGATTAAAACAAGAAAAAAAATGCGCGTACAGAACCTTGTGTACCCGAACGCGCGCATATGCACTGAAAGAAATATGTATTTCAGACTGCCCGAAGGCACGGAATACGTTTACGTGCGCGACGAGATTATATTCCATAAAAGTTTTACTGTGGTATTTTTTAATACCTACTTTAACTCCTTTTCAATAGGAAAATGGAAAAAATACACCAACATTGAAAGCGTAACGCTTACCCTGCGGCTTAAAGGTCAGTTTATAGTTACGCTGTGGCGCGAGGACGACATAAGCGGAACGGACGCGCGCGAAATGGTCGGCGAAGAACTCTGCGCTTCGGAAGATGCAAGGGAATTTACGCTTGAATTCAGGTCGGTTCACCAGTCGGGAATATATTACTTCTGCATTAACGCGATACAGGCAGGCTCGGTTTATTACGGGGGATATTACGGCGTGCTTTACACTCAGACCCCCTCCCCCGTCAAGCTGGGAATTTCCGTTTGTCATTATAGAAAGGAAGCTTACGTGCGCGCAAACACCGAAGCCGTAGACGAATACCTTGACAGCCACCCCGACTTTGCCGATAAGCTTGAAATATTTATATCAGATAACGGTCAGACGCTTACAAGGCGCGACGCGCCTTACGATTTTGTGCACATATTCAAAAATAAAAACGTCGGCGGCGCGGGCGGGTTTACAAGGTGCATAATGGAAATTCAGCGGGCTAACGAAAAAGGCGATAAAATTACCCACGCCCTTCTCATGGACGACGATCTGACTTTTGAACCGGAAATATTTTTCCGCACGTGGGCTTTTCTTACACACCTCAAGGAACAGTATTCGGAATATTTTTTCAGCGGGCTGATGAACAGGCTCGACCGCAAAAACATTCAGCACGAAAACGGAGCGCTGTGGAACGGCGGAAACTTTATAAGCCTTAAGCCGAACTTTGACATGAACCATTTCGGAAACGTGCTTTTTAACGACTGCGTGGACGAAAGCGTGGAATTTGCGCCGTGGTGGTACTGCGTGATACCCGTAAGCGTTACAAAGAACAATCTGCCCATACCCATTTTTTACCGCGAGGACGACAGCGAATACGGAATGCGCTCCGCCAAAGGAATTATAAGCATGAACGGCATATGTGTATGGCACGAACCGTTTGAAAACAAATTCGTACCCTTCGTCTGCTATTACCACGCGCGCAATCTGCACATTGTAAACGCTCTGCACCACCCAGAATACGGCAAAAAGCATATGCTTGATTACACTTACAACGAAATCCGCCGCGAGCTGTACTTTATGCGATATAAAATTGCCGACCTTTATCTAAGAGCGGCTGAAGACTTTTTAAAGGGCATAGATTGGCTTAAGAATACCGATACCGCCGAACTTCACCGCGAGATTATGCAGACGGGGTATAAAATGCAGGACGTTGACGCAATAAAAGAAATGCCGTTCATTTACGGCGAATATGGCGCGTCTTTAAGGCGTCCGCCCCTTGACGGATGGAAGCTTAAACTGTGGAACCACTCTTGTTGCGGACACCTTATACCCTCTTCGCGCGACGTATGGGTACCCATTGCGCCCGGGAAAGTGCGCACAGAAATGTTTGTAAAGGCGCGGCGAGCATATCACTTTGACCAGAGTTCGCGCCGCGGGTTTGTTACCGTGCGCAGTTTAAGCGAATACAAGCGGGTAATGAAGCGGTTTACAAAGCTTAAAATACTTGCAAATAAAAAATTTGAAAAGGTTGCGGCGGAATACCGCGAAAGACTTGGCGAAATAACCAGCACCGAGTTCTGGGAAAAATATCTGGGCATATAAGGAGGTTTAAAAGCATGACGGTAGATATTTTAAACAAAAATCTGTGTACGGGTTGCACCGCTTGCTTCAGCGTGTGCCCCGTTAAAGCCATCACGATGACGGAAAGCGAACAAGGATTTTTTGAACCGGTTATCGATTACAATAAATGCATAAACTGCGGCAAGTGCGAAAAGACCTGCCCCGTACTGCACCCTTCTTACGAAAATGACAGAGCCCCCGCCTGCTATGCCGCAAGATATGACGACGAAACGAGGCGCGACAGCAGTTCGGGCGGAATGTTTTCAGCACTGGCAGACTACACCCTTGAAAAAGGCGGATACGTTTGCGGCGCTGCACTCACTTCAGATTTCTTTGTTGAACACAGAATAGTTTCCGATAAAAAGGGCGTTAAAGAATTGAGGCGCTCCAAATACGTTATGAGCAGGCTTGGCGATGTTTTCATACGCATAAAACAGTTGCTCGATTCGGGTAAATACGTAATGTTTGCGGGCTGCCCGTGTCAGGCGGCGGGACTTAAAAATTACCTTGCTAAACCATACGATAATCTGCTTCTGGTTGACCTTGTGTGCCACGGCGCGCCGCCGCAGAAAGTGTTCAGAAAGTACCTTGAAGAAACTTACGGCATAAAAAACCTTTCGGGCTTCAAGTTCCGCACAAAGAAATACGGATACAATTCTTTCACGCAGATAGCTGAATTTAAAAACGGTAATACCGAAGGGCGCGACTATTCGTTTGACTATTACGAAAAGGTAATGCATTCGGGGCTAGCACTCAAAGATATATGCGGCGACTGCCAGTTTGCACCCGCGCCGAGGCAGGGCGACATTTCGGTAGGCGACTTCTGGGGCATAAGCAAGTACGACCCCGCCCTGCACGACGGTCTGGGTACAAGCGTTCTGCTTGCAAACAATAAAAAGGGCGCAAAAGTTATTGCGCAAATTTCGGCAAAACTTAAGCACATTACCCCCGTTCCATTCGACTTCGCGCGCGCAAACAACAGGTTCGGGAGAAAGGTAAACATTCCGCAGGGGCGCAGATGGTTTTACACCATGCTTAAAACTCAGCCGTTTGAAAAATCGGCGAGGTACGCGCTTACAAGAAAGTTCAATGTAGGGCTTGTAGGACTGTGGTACGGCAGAAACTACGGCAGCATGGCGACCTACTACGCACTGCACCACTTTCTGACAAAAGAAGCGGGACAGTCGGTGCTTATGATAGAAAACTGCCTTAAACCAGACGACAATTCCGAAAATACCAAAACTTCGCCAAGGCTTATAGCGGCAAAATATTACGACGTGAGCGCAAAATATACGACGGACGGTTTAAGCCAGCTTAACGACCGCTGCGAAACGTATATAGTAGGTTCTGACCAGCTGTGGAACGTAAACTTAAGCAGACCGTACAAGCAGACTTACTTCTTGGGGTTTGCAGAAGACAAAAACAAGAAAATAGCTTACGGCACGTCGTTCGGCAAAGCTTACGAAGGAACTGAACAGGAAAAACTTATAAGTTCGTACTTTTTAAAAAGGTTTGACCACCTTTCGGTAAGGGATAAACTTTCGGAAGAAATCTGCAAAAAGCAATTCGGAATTAAAAACGTTACTCAGGTGTGCGACCCAACGTTTTTATGCCCCGCGGAAGAATACGGCAGACTTGCCGAAAAATCCGCGCTGAGCGAAAAAGAACCGTATATACTGGCATATATACTTGATACTCACCCTAAAATAGGCGAAGCTCTGAGCAGGATAGGCAAAAAATATAATAAAAAAATTTGCGTAATTCTTGACGAGCCGCCAAAACTTTGGGAAAGCAACAAGGCAAAACTTGAAGCCGACAAGTACGAAAACATTGAAGTAAAGCGCGACGTTGACCTGCACGAATGGCTGTGGTATTACAAAAATGCCGAAGCCGTGATAACAGATTCGTTCCACGGCACAATTTTTTCGATAATTTTCAGAAAGCCTTTCCTTGCCAAAATCAACGAAATGCGCGGCGGACAGCGGTTTGTTTCGCTGCTTGAACCTATTGGCTTAAGCGACAGGCTT
>CAJLLH010000140.1 GCA_905207385.1 uncultured Eubacteriales bacterium | reverse complement strand
GGGAAGAGGGTTACGACCACGACATGATAGAAGTCGCAATCTCTTACGCCGACAGACAGTTCACCGAAGAAGAGCAGACCGCGCGCGACCGCTACGCCGAACTTTATGCCAAATTCAAGGCTGAAACGGACGCAGAAAAGGTAAAGGTTATAGAGGCCGGCGGTCTTTGCATAATAGGTACCGAAAGGCACGAAAGCCGCCGTATAGATAACCAGCTCCGCGGCCGTTCGGGCAGACAGGGCGACCCCGGCGTTTCCATATTCTATATATCGCTCGAAGACGACCTTGCAAAGCGTTTCGGCGGCGAAAGAATCAAGTCCATTTACAACGCATTCAAACTCGACGACGACCAGTGCCTGCAGTCTAAAATGCTTTCGCACAGCATAGAAAACGCGCAGAAAGCGATAGAGGGCCGCAACTTTGCCATAAGAAAGCGCACGCTGCAGTACGACGAAGTAATGAACGAACAGCGTAAAACAATCTACGGCGAGCGTCTTAAAGTTCTCAAGGGCGAAGATGTTCACAGCCAGATGCTCAAGTATATTCCCGACTATGTGGAAAAGATAGTAAGCGAAACTGTAAACACCGACGCAATGCCCGAAAAGTGGGACGAAGCCGCTCTCAACGAAGCGCTTAAAGTTAAAGTATACCCCGACGAGTGCACGTTTGAAATCACGCGCGACATGCTCGAGCACTGGGATTACGAAATGGCGATAAAGAAGATTTCCAAGGAAGTCATCGCCGCTTACGAACAGAAGATAGTAAACATCAAAAACGATACTCACGGTCAGGTTGACTACCACCAGATAGAGCGCAACGAACTTTTAAGAAGCGTTGACCGCAACTGGATTGACCATATCGACGCTATGGACCAGCTCCGCAAAGGCATAGGCCTGCGCGGTTACGCTCAGCAGGACCCCGTAATCGCCTACAAGCAGGAAGGTTACGAGATGTTCACCGAAATGATAGAGCGCGTCCAGACCATAACAATATCACGCCTTTTAAAGGGCAGAATAGTGCGCGTGCGCCCCGGAATGCCTATGGGCAGACCTGCACCCGCTCCTGCGCCCGCTAAACCCGTTGCTCAGCAGCTTCCCGCAGAAAATCAGGCAAAGCCTGAAGCAGAGGCGGAAGAAAAACCTGCAGAACAGCCCGCTCAGCCCGCACCCGAAGCAAAACCTGCAAACGTGCAGCGCGTTCCCATGCCCGGCGCAGGCGGACTTTCAATGCGTCCTCAGGAATTCACTCCCGACCCCACAGGCAAGCAGAACCCCTTTGTCCGCTCCAAAAAGAAGGAAGTAGGTCGCAACGACCCTTGCCCTTGCGGAAGCGGCAAAAAGTATAAAGACTGCTGCTACTGGAATGACCACAAGTAATTTTTCTTGCCGTTGGTTGCGGCATATTACAGGTGCAATTTAAAAAGCCGCCCGCTCTGCGGGCGCTGCTTGCTGCGCCGCAGAATGCAGCGGCGCGGCATTAAGTGCCCGTATTTTTCGGGCAAAAGACAGTATTCAAGAGAGTTTTATGTTCAAAGCAGACGATTACAGATTGAGGCTCAAATCGCTTTCGGAAACGCTTGCCGAGGCTAAGTACGCCCTCGATATTGACAACATAGGCGAAAAGCTTAAAGAGCTTAAAGCCGAACAGGAAAAACCCGAAGTATGGAACGATCTGGAAAAATCCAAACATATCGGCAGGGAAATTTCCTTGATTGAAGGCAAAATTGCCGCCTACCAGAAAGGCGAAAATGCCCTTAAGGATGCTCAGGCTTTTGTTGACCTCATAGAAGAGGCCGACGACGAAAGTCTTGTGCCCGAACTTGAAAATATGATTAAAATGGCGGAAGACGATATCGAAGAGATGCGCATAAAGGCGCTTCTTAAAGGTAAGTACGACGCCAATAACGCAATCTTAAGTCTTCACGCGGGTGCAGGCGGCACGGAAGCGTGCGATTGGACGCAGATGCTGTACCGCATGTATCAGCGCTACTGCGAAAAGTCGGGCTTCAAGGTTACCGAACTCGACCGCGAAGACGGCGACGAAGCGGGCATAAAAAGCGTAAGCTTCAAGGTGGAAGGCGAAAACGCCTACGGCTTTTTGAAGGCGGAAAAGGGCGTGCACAGACTTGTGCGCATTTCCCCTTTCGACAGCAACAAGCGCCGCCATACCTCGTTTGCTTCGCTTGAAGTAATGCCCGAAGTCGACGACGAAGGCGAAGTTGAAATCCGCGACGAAGATATCCGCATAGACGTATACCGTTCGTCTGGCGCGGGCGGTCAGAAGGTTAACAAAACCGAAACGGCTATCCGCATAACTCACTTCCCTACGGGCATAGTGGTAACCTGCCAGAACGAAAGAAGCCAGCTTCAGAACAAAGCCATGGCCTTCCAGTATCTGCGCGCAAAGCTTATCGAGCGCCAGATTGCAGAGCGCGAAGCGGCTGACGCCGAGCTTAAGGGCGAAATCAAAAAGATAGAGTGGGGCAGCCAGATACGCTCTTACGTATTCTGCCCGTATACTCTTGCAAAAGACCACCGCACGGGCTACGAAATGACTGATATTCAGGCGGTAATGGACGGAGATATTCAGGGCTTTATTATAGACTATCTTAAAAAAGCGGGCTGATAATAAGTTTCCGTGCGCTTGTTCGTTCGGGGATATATGCGGGTGTACGGCAAATTATTGCTAACCATAGCCGCATTTATTTGAAATTTGATGCGGAATGCGTTCCGCGTTTTTAATACAATTCGGAGGGGATTATTATGTCAGCAAAAATGAACATAGCGGGCAAGTGTTTTGCTCTTTCCGGCAAGATTATGTCGCTCGGTACTGCGATAAACGGCAGGCGCAACGCGCAGATATTGTTTTCGCAGCTTGTAGAAGCTTCTGCCGACCTCGGCGCGGGCGTTTGCGCGGTTGATTATCTGCCCGCGCGTTCAATGCGCACCCAGCAGGTTATCGACCTTGTAAAATGCGCGCAGAAGATAATATATATGCTCAATTTTGCCCTGCGCGAGGGTACTTTCTTAAAGAAGCCCTGCACCGAAGCTTTAGGTTATGCCGTAGATATAGCCAACGATGTAAACGCGCTCGTTCAGGCATATGTTGCAGGCGGTCCCGTTCCCGCGGTTTCGCCCTCGGCAGAACAGCCCGCGGCATTGGCGGAAGAAAAGGTTGAAAATCCCGTCGACCCCGATGGCTTCAGCGCTCCTTACGACGGCACAATCTGACGCAATAAAATATCGTTGGTTCGGCCATATATGCCTATGAATTGTCTGCACGCAAGCTTATTTTTGTGTGCGGCGGGTATTCTGCGGCAAAATTACGCGTAGCTTTGCGCGGTTCATACGTCAATTAATGTGCGGCGCTGCGCGCCGCACTTCGGTTTTTTATATGTACGATAAAAGCAAATTCGTTATAAAACAAAATCCGATAATACTGGGCATGGAATCCAGCTGCGACGAAACGGCGTGCGCCGTGCTCCGCGGCAGAAGAATACTTTCCAGCCGAATAATATCGTCTGCGGCAGAGCAGGCAAAATTGGACGAAGTTCAAACTGCAATGGAAGCCGAACAGCGCAAGCAGGCTCTCACAATCGGCAGCGTATTTGAAATGATTGAAGAAGCGTACGATCAGGCGGACAACGGCCGTTTTGACGACGCATTGGTAATTTTGGCTGAAGGCGAAGCCAAGCTTCCCGAAGTAGCAAACGCAAACGGTGCGCGTCAGCAAATCAAAGAAGCTCGTGCCGACATCGCAAAATCTCGCGCAAAGCTTGCCTTGAAGAATCGCAAGGTAAACGAAGCAAAGAAGTTCGCGCAGGAATATGCAAAATATACGGACAGCGTTAAGGACGGCGAAGATTTCATCGCTGAAGTTGAAGAAATTTCTCAAAATCCGTATGCCCGCTCTTTGGAAGAAATCAGCCCCGACTACAATGCGCGCCAAAAGCGTGTCTCTCTTCTCTTGGCTGACGCCCGCGCGCAATATCTGTTTGGCGACTATCAGGGCGCGGCTTCCACATACCGCACCGTAGTTGCGACTGACGCGGACAACATCGAAGCAAAGGCATATC
>CAJLLH010000139.1 GCA_905207385.1 uncultured Eubacteriales bacterium | reverse complement strand
CGCCGCCTTACGTTATCAAATAATTCTTACGGTGTATTCGTATTCGGGACTTTCGTTAAAAATAAGCGCTCTTACAAAATCTGCGCGGAGGTCAGCACTGTAGCAATTGCGCGCCGCACAATTGCCGTCCGTCAGTTCGGCAAGGCTCATTTTTTTTATTATAACGGGTAGTTCTGAACGCGCAAACTCGGCAAAAATTTCATCTTTAAGGCTGCCGCGTATGGCAAGCGGTCTTATATATGTTCCCTCAGAAATGTAGCTTTTAACATCGTCTGAATAAAGTTTAAGCATATTTGCGGTAAGTATTCGCCTGATGCGCGATGATGTGTACCTTTTGTTGGTGGCGCGCGCAATAAGTTCTTCCGCGGTTAAATTCATATCTGCTTTAAGCTTGTTTTCCAACCCTTCGCTGCAACCGAAAATGCGCGCCATGTCCTTCTTTTCGCTTTCTGACAAAGCGTATCTTATAAGCGCGTCAGCCCTCAAAGCTGCGCCAACTGTATCTGTTTTTTGAAGAGCTTCAAAAACGTAAGGGGGGACATTTTCGGCAACTTTTTCATCATTCAAATTGGCGCGTATGGCGCTCGCCGAAGAGAATTCGTCTTTCAGTCCGCTGTCGTTGTAGCCCGCGCCTTTGCGCTGTATGGGCAGAATTTTTATGTCTGCACCGGTATTTTTAATGGCTTTTGCGTATTCAAGCGCAAGCACGCCGTTCGGCGAAGTAACCAGTTTTTCGTCTGCGCCGAATTTCTGAAGTGCGGAGGAAAGGCTTCTTTTATAGCTCGTTCCGCTTTCAAGATTTTCCGCAACGGCTTTATTGAACTTTTCCCCGCTCATAATGTCAACGGCTTTGGTTATTTCGGCGCAGTCAGCGTTTTCGCTTCCGAAAGCGAGGCACTTAACCGCCGGAATTCTTTTAAGTATGCTTATTGCCCCCGAGGCAAAAATTTCTGCGGGTGCAACAGAAAATGTCGCGGGGAGCTGAATAACGCAGTCGGCGCCGCCTTTTACGGCGTGTTCGGCGCGCAAAAATTTTGGCAATATCGCCGCTTCGCCGCGCTGGGTAAAACTGCCGCTCATAAGGCACAGAACGGCGTCGCAACCGGAAAGAATTTTTGCCTGTTCAATAAGGTATTTATGCCCGTTGTGAAAGGGATTGTATTCGCAGATAATGGCGCAAATTTTCATGATGAGATGTGGAAAAGTTGATTTAAATCTTTACAATTTTAAAATTATATTATATAATGATAAGCGGTACAGACGTACATTTTGCCTTACAGGCATTATATATCAAATCAAGAGTAAAATAAAGTGTTTTAAGGAGAAAAATAAACATGGCATTACTTGACGAAATCAAGGCAAAGGCTGCCGCCCTTAAAAAGACCATAGTCCTTTGCGAGGGTGAAGACAAGCGCGTAGTAGAAGCCGCTGCGCAGATTACCAAAGAGGGCATCGCTAAAATAGTTCTTATCGGCAACGAGGAAGAAGCTAAAAAGGTAGCCCCCGGCGTAGACCTTACTGGTATTACGCTTATAGACCCTCTTACTTCCGAAAAGACGGCGGAATACGCCAAGATTTTGTACGAGGCAAGAAAGGCCAAGGGTATGATCGAAGAGCAGGCCGCTCAGCAGGCTAAGGACAGGACTATGTTCGGCGCGCTCATGCTTAAAGCCGGCGACGTAGACGGATATGTTTCTGGTGCGTGCCATTCAACGGCTAACACCCTTCGTCCCGGACTTCAGGTGGTTAAAACGGCTCCCGGAATCAAGACTGTTTCCAGCTGCTTTATCATGATTGCCCCCGAAGGCGAAAACAAATACAATCCCGACGGCGTTGCGGTATTTGCCGACTGCGCTATAAATATCGAACCCGACGCTCAGCAGCTTGCTGACATAGCGGTATCTTCCGCAAAGACGGCTAAGGCTATCGCGGGACTTGAACCCAGAGTAGCAATGCTTTCATTCTCTACCAAGGGTTCCGGCAACGACGACAAGTTCTTCAAGTCCGTTCCCAAGATGCAGGAAGCAACAAAGCTTGCCAAAGAAATGGCTCCCGACCTTGCGCTCGACGGCGAATTCCAGTTTGATGCTGCAGTAGCACCCGAAGTAGGTCAGCTTAAAGCGCCCGGCTCCAAGGTTGCAGGACATGCCAACGTATTTGTATTCCCCAACATCAACGCAGGCAACATCGGTTACAAAATTGCTCAGAGATTCGGCAACTATATGGCTATCGGTCCCGTATGCCAGGGCTTCGCTAAACCTCTGAACGACCTTTCCCGCGGCTGCACGGTAGACGATATCGTGGCAACCGTAGCAGTTACCGCGCTTCAGGCAGAATAATGTAAGGGGGAGAGACATAATGAAAATACTGGTTATAAACGCAGGCAGCTCGTCGCTTAAATATCAGCTTATAGATATGGAAACGGAGGGCGTACTCGCCAAGGGCGGATGCGAAAGAATAGGCATACCCGGTTCCGTGCTCAAAGCCAAAGGCAACGGCAAGGAAAAGGTTTACAACAACGATATGCCTACCCACAAGGTAGCCATAGAGCTTGTTCTCGAAGCGCTCCGCGACGATGAAATCGGCGTTATCAAGTCAATGAAGGAAATCGACGCCGTAGGACACAGAATAGTCGCCAGCGGCGAGTACTTCAAAAAGACCACGCTTGTAACTCCCGAAGTTTTAAAAACTCTTGAAGAAAAGACGTTCGAGCTTGCTCCTCTGCACAACCCCGCGGCAGCTACGGCTATCCGCGCTTGCATGGAAGTTATGCCCGGCACGCCTATGTCGCTCGTTTTCGACTCTTCTTTCCACGCAACCATGCCCGAAAAGGCTTACCTTTACGGCATTGATTACGACGATTACAAAAAATACGGCGTGCGCAAATTCGGCGCACACGGCACAAGCCATAAATTCGTTTCTCAGGAAGCTGCAAAATACCTCGGCAAGAAGCCCGAAGAGCTTAAAATTGTTACCTGCCACCTCGGCAACGGCTCGTCCATTTCCGCGGTAGACGGCGGTATCTGCGTTGATACTTCCATGGGCTTCACCCCGCTTGCGGGCGTGCTTATGGGTACTCGTTCGGGCGATATAGACGCGTCCGCAGTTGAGTTCCTTGCGCGCAAAAAGGGTATGACTCACGCCGAAATAGTAACATACCTCAACAAAAAGTGCGGCGTGGCGGGCATTTCAGGCGTATCCAGCGACTTCCGCGACCTTATCGCGGGTGAAGAGCAGGGCAATGAAAGGTGCAAGCTTGCGCTTGATATGTTCAGCTATCAGACGAAGCGCTTCGTAGGCGCGTATGCCGCTGTTATGGGCGGACTTGACTGCATAGTATTCACCGCAGGCATAGGCGAGAACACCCCCGAAGTAAGGGCGGGCGTATGCGAAGGACTTGAGTTCCTCGGCGTTAAAATTGACCTTGAAAAGAACGAGGGCAAAAACGACGGCAACATACGCGATATCTCCGCTGAGGGAAGCAGGGTAAAGATACTCGTCATCCCCACCAACGAAGAGCTTGTTATCGCAAGGGAAACGGCAGAACTTCTGTAAAAAATTGTTGCGCCGTTTACAAAATAAGTTGACAAAAATTCGGCTATATACTATAATTGCATAGTCGGTTCGGTATGATTATTGACGTAGCAAGGCTTATAGCTTTAAAAAAGTTCAATGGCGGGTTTTCGTTTGAATACGATTGCCCCGCAGACCTCGTTATTCTGCCTTCCGCCCGCATAGAGGGTAAGGTAAAGGTAGAGGGTGAGTATGAGATTTACGAAGACGATTCCGTAGGCGTAAATCTTAAAATAAGTTATCTGCTGGCGGGTCAGTGTTCCTATTGTCTGGAACCTGCAACTAAGCAGGTTGAGTACGAAACGGATGTTTTGTATCTACCCGAAGACGACGGTGAAAATTATTCGTATAACGGCTTAAAAATCAATCTTACCACTGCCGTAAACGATGCTGTCCTTTTCAGTCAGCCGCAGATACTTTTATGCAGACCGGACTGCAAGGGCATAGAGATTAAATAAAAGTTAAGTTAAGAAAAGAGGTGTAGAATATGGCAGTACCCAAGGGAAAACAGTCAAAGAGC
>CAJLLH010000138.1 GCA_905207385.1 uncultured Eubacteriales bacterium | reverse complement strand
GTATGCGCGCAAACGTTTCCCCGCTTGCGCCGTAATACATTATATGAAAGAGCGTCTTATTGAGGTTACGGAAAAAGGCGGGCGCAAGCGCCCGCCTTTTATATTTTTTATTGATTATTTGCCGAAATATCTTTTAAGAAGTCCCGCAAAACCTGCGCCGTGACGCGCTTCATCCTTAGCCATTTCGTGAACGGTGTCGTGAATTGCATCATAGCCGAGCTGCTTAGCACGCTTAGCGATTGCGAATTTACCTTCGCATGCGCCTGTTTCAGCGGCAACGCGGAGCTCAAGGTTCTTCTTTGTGGAATCGGTTACAACTTCGCCAAGAAGCTCTGCAAACTTTGCTGCATGCTCAGCTTCTTCGAAAGCGTAACGCTTGTATGCTTCTGCAATTTCGGGATATCCTTCCCTTTCAGCTACCCTGGACATTGCAAGGTACATGCCTACTTCCGTGCACTCGCCGTTGAAGTTTGCGCGAAGTCCTTCCATAACCTCTTTATCTTCAACAACGCCGTCACCCACATGATGCTCGCAAGCAAACTTGGGAGCGTCGGTCTCCTCTACGGGAACAAACGTCTTAGCTTTGCATACGGGGCATACTTCTACGTCATCGGCTACTATTTCGCCGCATACGGTACATCTTTTCATTTTCATTAACTCCTTGTTTTTTTATTAGAAATCAATCTTAATAAGATTATATCATATGCTTCCGCAAAAATCAAGCTTTAAACGAAAATTTTTCTTGTAAAATTTGTAAATATTGTGTGTAATTTTCCGCAAAAATGTTTGCGCCGACGCGCTCGAGCTGTTGCTTTTTCCTGAAGCCCCAGAGTACGGAAACGCAGGGAATTCCCGCATTTTTTGCCGTTTTTACGTCGGTTTCGCCGTCGCCGGTGAAGATGCATTCGCTTTTGCTAACGCCCAGGCGGCGCATAATCTCTTCCGCGCCGGCGGGGTCGGGCTTCAACGGATACGCGCCCTGACCGAGAACAATATCGAAATTGTATTTGCCTAAAAGCTGTGCGCATACCGCGGAGGTTGCGCTCTGCGGCTTATTGGAAAGAATGGCGAGTTTTACACCCGCAGCTTTGAGCTTTGAAAGCACTTCGTCCTCACCTTCGTAAAGAACAGTGTTTGAGTTGTCGCAGGCGGCAAACGCGGGAACGTAGTCCCTGTACACCTGCTCCACCAAATCTTTTTTATCGGCGGGAACGGCGCGATCGACAAGGTTGTAAGCTCCGTCGCCAACCATCATATATAGTTTTTCAAGACTATCGACGGGCGGAAGGGAAAATTTTGAAAGACTTGCATTGAGCACGCGCATAATGTCGGGCGCGGTATTAAGCAAAGTTCCGTCCAAATCGAAAATTATTGCTTTAAGCATTTTTTTACCTTACATTTTATCGGGCACGCCTATGCCGAGAAGGGTAAGCGCATTTTTAAGCGCGGTGAGCGCCGCTGCCGTAAGCGCAAGGCGGAAATTCTTTTTATCGCCTTCCGCCGTGAGAATTTTGCAATCGAAATAAAATTTATTGAACTTCTGGGCAAGGTCTACGGCGTAGCGCGCAACGATGCTGGGTTCGTACTTATCAGCCGCGTCTTTTACAGCCTGAGGGAATGCCGAAATGCTTTTGACAACTTCCGCTTCCTGAGGGAGAAGGTCTTCCACTTTATAATCTGCGGGAACGCCGCCCTTTTCTATTACCGAATTCGCGCGCGCGCAGGTATACTGCACGTAAACGCTTGTTTCGCCCTCGAAACTTAAAACTTTGTCGTAAGAGAAAACGATATCCTTTATTTTGCTGTTGTAGAGCGCGCCGAAAATTACCGCGCCGACGCCTACCTTTTCGGCTACGTCCTGTTTGTTTTCAAGGTCGGGGTTCTTTTCCGAAATTATTCCGTAAGCCTTTTCAACGCACCTTGAAATAACGTCTTCAAGCCACACAACTTTGCCCTTGCGGGTGGACATTGCGCCGTCTTCAAGCGAAACCATGCCGTAAGCTACGTGGACGAGGTCCTTTGCCCACTCCTTGCCCATAAGCTCAAGCACTTTGAACACCTGTTTGAAATGCAGGTTCTGCTGATAGGCAACGACGTAAAGGCATTTATAAAAATCGTAGGTGTTCTTGCGGTAAATGGCAGCCGCTAAGTCGCGCGTGGCGTACAGCGAAGCGCCGTCTGAACGAAGAATAAGGCAAGGCGGCATTCCGTATTTTTCAAGGTCGACTATCTGCGCGCCCTCGCTCTCCTTAAGAAGTCCCTTTTCGCGCAGTTCGTCAATGACGGGCTGCATTTTGTCGGTATAGAAACGTTCGCCCGCATAGCTGTCGAAGCGGACGTTGAGTTTTTCGTATATGGTCTGAACATAGCTTAACGTGAGCGATTTGAACCAGGCGAAGAGTTCGTTGGCTTCCTTGTCGCCGTTTTCTATGAGGCGGAAATATTCGCGCGCCTCGCGCTCCATTTCCTCGTCGGCTTCGGAATTGAAGCGGACGTACAAATCGTTAATGGCGTGTATGCCGCCCTTTTCAACCTCTTCTTTATTGCCCCAGTGCTTGTACGCGCAGATGAGCTTGCCGAACTGCGTGCCGTAGTCGCCGAGGTGGTTTATGCCCACGGCTTTATAACCGAGGAAATTGAATATTTTATACAGTGCGCCGCCTATTGCCGTAGTCGAAAGATGGCCGATATGGAAAGGCTTTGCTATGTTTACGGACGAATAATCTATGCACACGGTTTTGCCCGCGCCCTCTTCAGAAGAGCCGTATTTTTCGCCGGCGGCAAGAGCTCCGTCTATAACCTCGCGAGCGAGCGCAGATTTGTTTATGGTAAAGTTGACATAGCCGTTTACCGCCTCCGCCTTTTCAATCACGTCGTCCGCGGGATAGCTTTCGGCAATGGACTGAGCGATTAAAGCGGGGCTCTTTCTGAGCACTTTTGCAAACCTGAAGCAGGGCAGAGCGTAGTCGCCCATTTCGGGGTTGGGAGGAAGCGCGATGGAGTTGTAAATTTCTTCTTCGTCCACCCCTTCCGCGTTTATTTTTTGTGAAATATACTTTTTATAGTCCATAATTTACTCTCTTAACTTTTTCTGCAATAATTTTAACATACGGGGCAAATTTTGGCAAGTTAAGCCGCAAAGCGTTTTGACTATTTTTAAAAATAAGATATAATGTTGTAGATTAATAAAATACCAGTTGAGCGCGGCGGAAATATCGCCGCCGAAAAGGAAAAAAGACATGAAATTAGGAGTAGTCGGACTGCCCAACGTAGGCAAATCCACTCTTTTCAACGCAATAACGCACGCAGGAGCCGAGGCGGCAAATTACCCCTTCTGCACGATAGAACCCAACGTAGGCGTGGTAGCCGTGCCCGACGAAAGACTTGACAAGCTTGCCGCGCTTTACAACAGCAAAAAGGTTACCCCCGCCGTCGTGGAATTCGTGGACATAGCCGGTCTTGTAAAGGGCGCGTCGCAGGGCGAAGGACTTGGAAACAAGTTCCTTTCGCACATACGCGAATGCGACGCCATAGTGCACGTTGTGCGCTGCTTCGAAGACGCCAACGTAACGCACGTAAGCAATAAAATTGACCCCATAGACGACATCAAAACAATAACTCTTGAGCTTATTCTTGCCGACATCGAAGCGGTTACCAAGCGCGAAGACAGAATACGCAACACCGCAAAGGGCGGAAACAAGGAAGCCGCCGCCGAATACGAAATGCTTGAAAGGCTTATTAAGTTTTTGGGCGAAGAAAAGCCTGCAAGACTTTTTGAATGCTCCGACGAGGAAAAGCCGTTTGTGGACAACCTCTTCCTTCTGACGGCTAAACCCGTAATTTACGCCGCAAACATTTCCGAAATGGATATGGGCAAGCCCGAAGACGAAATTGCCAACGTCGTTAAAGTAAAGAACTACGCTAAAAACGAAGGCAGCGAAGTGCTTGTAATCTGCGCAAAAACCGAAGAAGAGCTTTCGCAGATGGCGCCCGAGGACAGCGCAATGTTCCTTGAAGAACTCGGACTTGAGGAAAGCGGACTTAACAGGCTTATAAAAAAGAGTTACGAGTTGTTAGGACTTATCTCCTACCTCACCGCGGGCGAAAAAGAAACGCGCGCATGG
>CAJLLH010000137.1 GCA_905207385.1 uncultured Eubacteriales bacterium | reverse complement strand
GGGTGCTGCCGAAGCAGCACCCGCGCTTTTTTAGGAAGAGTTTCGTTTTTCTTCTGCGGTAGCAGAAAGATGCATGTCAAAACGAAATTGGGAAAAAGTGAGCCATTTTAATTATCAGCCCTCAGCCCTGCGCTTTTTGATAAACCTTACGGTGTTATCAGCTACGAACCATATTACGGAAGCTCCGAGGAGTACGCCGAATACAACGTCTACCGCTATTACCGCAGTCTCCCAAGGAGGAGTTACGGTGATAATATTGGTGTTGGACGAGTAGCTGTTCATCGCGTTGGACGTAACGGTGTGATAAAGTATTCTCTTTGCAGATTCCCTCATAGCCTGAGCAAGCTTACCGAAGTTGCCGTTAGAATTGCCGGGTCTGAAGTAATCGTAGTTATAGCTGCTTCCGGTGTAGTCGGGAGTATCGTCGCCGTAGTTGTATTCGTTAAGGTCGGTTGCGCCGGTGTAAACGTTTACAATTCTGGAAACATAAGCTTCGCCGTGAGCGCCGTCGGTCATATCGCCTGCGCAGTCGGTTTCAACTATGCCGGGAAGCTTGCATTCGTTGCGGAGCCACTGAGTGAACTCAACGCAGTTAGCAACGGCCTGAGTGCCCATACGGCTGAAGGAGGTCATTACGGAGAAGGAACCGCCTTCGGTGATGCCGATTTCAAATGCACGGAAGTAGATTTCGCGCATGCTCTGCTCGGTAGCCCAGGTGTTGACGCCGTGGCGAGCAGTTTCGCCCTCGTTCATAGCAGCGTGCTTGATGAAGCAGTGAACGCCCTTGGATTCTATGCCCGCAATTTCAGGAGCTGCAATAAGTCCGGAAAGAGTGCCGCATTCGCTGTAATACTCTGCCGTTCTGCCTGCGTAAGGGCTGCGCTGAATGTTGAGACCTATACCGAGAAGACCTGCCTGACCAGCCCACAAGCCCTCTTCACCTATCTGCTCGCCTATTTCGCGCGCAAGATCTTTATTGAAGGTAGCCGCAAGAACGCCGTTGGAAGAGAAGCCGGTAGTCGTGTACTTGCCAAGATCGGGGTCTGCGATATATTCGCCGTTTTCATCGAAGCCGCCTGCGCGCTCTGCATAAGGGTTGGTAGGACCGCTGTATGCGCTGCCGCCGCTTGCTGCTTTATAAGTCTGGCTGAAGCCGTTGGGGCCGTTTTCGTCGCCGGTGGAAGGCTTCTGAACAGACTCAATAGCTACAGTCTTATGTCTGCCGTTGGAAAGAAGGGTAACCGTTTCGTCCCAGGTAAGCTGGTCAAGAAGAGTATCCCACATGGTGTCGTTGTAGTCAACGCTCATGGGGTCGGTCTTATCTCTCATGAGGTCGATAAGCTTTATTCCGTTATCTGCGCCGTAGGTAGGATACTCAACGTCGTCAGATTTAATCATATAGCCCGCATCCATCTGGTTGTTCATTTCGTCAACCATCTGCTGGGTCATGGAAAGAACTGCGTTGTGCTTTACAAGAGTACCGTCTTCCTTTCTTTCAAGCATGGGAACAGCTTCCCAGTTATCGCGGCTGTAGTACTCTACATGGTTGTCGCCTCTGCCGTCATAGGTGTTGATGTCGGCAAATTCAAAGCGGTTGGTTATGGGATAGTCATCAGCAAACGAGAAAGTTTTATCGTCAAAGTTGTAGTGGAACTTCTTGGTAAGCTTTTCATCGCCTGCGGCGTCCATTCTGTTATCGGTGTTCTGAGGGGTGTAACCCTTAGCTGCAAGGAGGTTGTTTACAGCCTCGTGCGCGTTCTGAGCGGCTATAAGGTAATAATCGCCGTCCATGGTTATGTAGGTCTTTGCTCCGAACGTGTCGTAAGAAGTGAAGTATTCTTCGTCCACCTCTATTGTAACAACTTCGGAAGCATCGGGAGCAAGTTCCTTAGTCTTGCCGAAATCTATAAGTTCTACGCTGGGAACCTGAATTTCGTTATCCTGAGCATACTTGCCATAGGGCTTTGCAACGTAAATCTGAACGGGAGTTTTGCCCGCAACGTCGCCTGTATTGGTAACCTTTACGGATACGGTGTATTGATTTCCATCCTTTACGGCAGTAAAGTCAGAAAATTCAAACGTCGTGTAGGAAAGTCCGTAACCGAAGGGATACGCAACAACTTCGTCATAATCGTAGTTGCCGGTTTTAGCGCGGCCGGTTACATAGTCTTCATATCTTGTTTCGGTGTAGCGGTAACCGAGGTACATGCCTTCCTGATATACAGTGTAGGTCGTGAACGAAGACTGGTACTGGCTGGTAAGGGCAACGTTGGCTTCTTTGTAATAGTTAGCTCCGTCATAAGCATCTTCATAGGTGAAGAAATAGTTCTGGTCCATGAAGTTGTTGTTTACGGGGTTCATGAGGTGATCCGACCAAAGGGTTGCGGAAGCGCCGCCGCTGAAGTTGTAAACGCCGGTAAGGAGTTTTGCAACTGCAACGGTACCTACTTCGCCCACGGAACCCGTCCACAGGCAGGCGTCTATGTCGTAAGTATCTTCAACAAGGAAGTTGAGCTGAATGGTGCTTGCCATGTTAAGCACAAGAACGATTTTATCGATGGTGCCTGCTTCCTTGAGGTCCTGAAGACCTTCGAGAACGCTTATTTCAACGGGGCTGAGCTGGAGGTAATCGCCGTTTGTGCCGTCGTTTTCAGATACATACTGGTTGTTTTCGTTGCCGTACTGAGCATTTCTGCCGCTGGTTGCGGGGAGGTCGTAACCTTCGCCCCCGGAACGGGAAATGATATAGATAGCGGCATCGCCGTAAGTTTCAACATCGTCGTAACCTGCGGACGTCTGAACGACATCCCAGGGAGCATCGCCGATATGAACGGCGCTTACGCTGCTCGACGAAGAATAAGGACCGCCGGGGGTGCTGCCCGTCCAGCTTGACGTGCCGGGCTTGCCCCATTCAAGGTAATCTTCGGCAAGTTCAGGGTTTACGTCGAGGAGGGTATCGCCCTTCTTGGCAACGTTGGGATCGTTCTTATCGCTGTAGGAATATCCAGCGAACGCATCGTACCAGTTGATGGCATCGGTTTTATTGATGCCGCCCGAACCGGAAGCGCCGTAGAAAGGATGAGCGCCCGCAACGCCGAACACGCTTACCTTTGCGCCCTTTGCAAGTGGAAGAGCATCGTTATCGTTCTTTAAAAGCACGGTACCTTCTGCCTGCTCCTGCTCCTGAACCTGGAATCCGTTGTAAACGAGTTCTTTAAGGTTCTTGTAATCGGACTTGTAATATTCGAGCTCTTCGGCGGTATAATCTTTGTCGCCCGTTTCTTCGGTGATGAAGTCGGTCTGGCCGAGCGCGCCCGTTATAGTACTTTCATTATCCCATAAAATAGGGGTAGCGGTCATCATAACGCCGAAAACGACGCCGGTAAAGGTGATAGCCGCCTTCTGTAATTTAAGTATTACGTTTCTGTTCATGCTGCCATTTCCTCCTTCTTCTTTTCCTGCTTAAAGAAAACGTTGGCTATGCTTGCTACAATAAGAATGGCAAAGAACACGGTGCACGCAATAAACTGAGTGCTGAGCGTGTTGATATCGATGCCGACCATAACTACCACGACGTAGTTATAAATTTTTGTAATGTACTGCATGAGTCCGACGAAGTTGCATATCGCCATAATGGCGGCGCCCCACTCGCCAAGGTTCAGAACGGAAAGTGCAAGACCGATTATAAGACCGGCTACCATAACGCCGATTGCAGCCCAGGACATGTATCTTGCAACGCTGCCATAAGATGCCGAATAAACAGCCATCGTTATGATGGTAAGAACCGCAACGCCGAGAGTTACATAGAATCCGTAGCTCTTCCGTCTGAAAAAGTTTTTAACCAATTCCATCTTTTCTGCTCCTTATAAAATATTTCAGCCGCCCGCGCTGCCGCACGGACAGACTTTTTAACCATTGAATGTGCTTTGCAAAAGCTTTTTTACGCCAAATTTCGCACAAAAAACCCTTCGCTTTCAGCTTCGGGCAAAGTATAGCATTAAATTTGAATTACAACCGTAAACAGAATAAACTGTCATAATTTAGCATAAATTGCACACAGATTTCATTTTGCCGACATTAAAAATTTTTGTTTTATACACAAAAACCCCCGCCCCGCGGAAGTATTC
>CAJLLH010000136.1 GCA_905207385.1 uncultured Eubacteriales bacterium | reverse complement strand
GCGCGCGCAAACTGACAGCGCGCGCTCCCGCACGTATTTTTATAAACGATTATGAAAATATATGCAAAATGTAACTTTTTTTTGCATAAATTTTGTTGACATGCGCGCGCATATATCTTAAAATAAATATAATAACCTAATTATATAATGTGGTACTATACAATGCGCGCGCGGATACACGCGATGCGCACAAGGAGTTCAGCTATGAAGATGAAAGGTGCGGAAATACTTATCAACTGCCTTCTGGAACAGGGGGTTGACACAATTTTCGGTTATCCCGGCGGCACAGTGCTGGATATTTACGATGCGCTTTACCGCAACGGAAAAATCAACCACATACTTACCGCGCACGAACAGGGAGCCGCCCACGCCGCCGACGGTTACGCGCGCGTTACGGGTAAAACGGGCGTCTGCTTTGCAACAAGCGGTCCGGGCGCAACCAACCTTGTAACCGGCATAGCCACGGCTTACATGGATTCCATTCCCATGGTCGCAATTACAGGCAACGTAGGACTCAGCCTTCTGGGCAGAGACTCGTTCCAGGAAATAGATATATGCGGCATAACCATGCCCATTACAAAACATAACTTTATAGTAAAGGACGTGCGCGAGCTGGCGGACGTTGTGCGCAAGGCGTTCTACCTTGCGGGCAGCGGCAGAAAAGGCCCCGTACTTATAGACATACTCAAAAACGTGCAGATTGACGAGTGCGAATACGAGCCGAAAGAGCCCGTAAGCTACAAGCCCCTGCCCGTGAAAAAGGAAAAGCTTGCCGCAGCCATCGAAGCCATAAAGTCGAGCAAAAAACCTCTTATAATTGCTGGCGGCGGAATTATTTCCTCGGACGCCTCTCCCCTGCTCAAAAAATTTGCAGAAAGTCAGGACTGCCCGATAGTTTACACTCTTATGGGCAAGGGCTGCATACCCGACGGCGACAAACACTGCCTTGGGATGCTTGGCATGCACGGAACCGTTGCGGCGGCCAAAGCGCTTATGAACGCCGATACGGTTATCGCGCTCGGCACGCGCTTTTCCGACAGGGTTGCGTTGAACCGCGATATGTTTGCAAAAAACAAGACGGTTATACATATCGACATAGACAATGCCGAAATAGACAAGAACGTGCGTTCGGACATACACGTGATGGGCGACTTGCACGAAGCGCTTACCACCCTTCTGCCCGAGCTTGAAAAGGCTGACAGACACGAGTGGCTTGACGAAGTCAACGAATACAAAAACAGCGAAAAGCTTAAAAAAGACACCAACTTCCTTGCCCACAAAATAATAAGCACGGCAAGCAAACTGGCACCCGCGGAAATCCCCGTTATAACGGACGTAGGTCAGCACCAGATGTGGACGGCACAGCACTACCACGTTGAAAAGCCACGCCTGTTCTGCTCTTCGGGCGGACTGGGCACTATGGGTTACGGCATGGGCGCGGCGATAGGTGCATGCTTCGGTTCGGGCAAGCCCGCCGTACTGGTTACGGGCGACGGTTGCTTCAACATGAACCTTAACGAACTTTCTACCGCGGTAACGCAGGGCACGCCCATAGTAATACTGCTTATGGACAACGGCGTTTTAGGCATGGTGCGCCAGTGGCAGAAAATTTTCTACGGCAGGCGTTTTTCTCAGACGACGCTGCACAAGAAAACTGACTACGTTAAATTTGCCGAAAGCTTCGGAGCTAAGGGACTGAGAATTGAAAGCGAAAAAGATGTTGAGCCCGTACTTAAAGAAGCTTTTGCATACATTGAAAAAGGTGAAGGTCCCGTGCTTGTAGACTGCCGCATCTCTGCCGACGAAAACGTTCTGCCCATGATAAAGCCGGGCATGACGTACGATACGCAACTTCTTAAAATGGAGGAAAACTGACATGGCGGAATACAAAAAAGACCCTAAAAAGAGTACGATAGCGGCGCTTGTTTCCAACAAAAGCGGCGTACTTACCAGAATAAGCGGACTTTTTGCAAGGCGCGGCTACAACATTGAAAGCCTTTCGGTATGCGCCACGGAAGACCCCGAACTTTCGCGAATGACGATAGTGCTTATAGGCGACGAGTATATGCTTTACCAGATGATAAAGCAGATGGATAAGCTTGACGACGTCAAAAAAATAGGCTGCGCCGACGAATTGGACTGCGTATATCGCGAGCTGCTGCTTGTAAAAGTGCCTGCAACCGCAGAAGTGCGCAGTCAGATAGTTGAAATAAAGGAAATTTACAAGGCCAAGGTTGTAGACCTTTCGCCCGATACAATGATACTTGAGCTGACGGGCATACCTTCAAAACTCGACGCGTTTTTGAAGGTTATAGAGCCTTACGGCATACTTGAAATGCAGCGCACGGGCGTTACGGCGCTTGCGCGCGGCAGACATACCCTTAAAGACAGGGATTGCTACGGCGACAATATATAATTTTTTTTGAACAGTTATATTTGCAGAATAATTTCGACTGCGGCGGACTCCGCAGTCGAAATTGCGGAGTTATTATGAACAATATATTTTCTGAAAGCAACGACATGAGCTCGCAGCGTTCGCTTCTGCGCGCGCTGGGCTGGACGGATGCCGAAATGAAAAAGCCGATAGTTGGCATTATCTGCGCGCAAAGCGAGATTATACCCGGCCACACACACCTTAACGAGGTTGCAAGGGCGGCAGCCGAGGGCGTTATAGCCGCAGGCGGAAAGCCCGTAATAGTGCCCTCGATAGGCGTTTGCGATGGCATTGCAATGGGGCACGCGGGAATGAAATACTCCCTCCCCTCCCGCGAAATAATAGCCGACAGCGCAGAAATTCTGATACGCGCGCACGCATTCCAGGCGGCAATTTTTGTTGGCAATTGCGACAAGATTATTCCCGGCATGCTTATGGCTGCGGCAAGGGTTAACATACCTTCTGTTTTTGTTTCGGGCGGACCTATGCTTGCGGGACACGTACGCGGCAAAAAGACCTCGCTTTCCACAATGTTTGAAGAAGTCGGCGCGTACAACGCGGGCAAGATAGACGGCGAAACGCTTAAAGCTTTCGAGTGCGGCGCGTGCCCTACCTGCGGCTCGTGCTCGGGCATGTTCACGGCAAATTCAATGAACTGCCTTTGCGAAGCCTTAGGCATGGCTCTCCCCGGAAACGGAACTATACCCGCGGTTTATTCCGCAAGGCTTGCGCTTGCCAAAGAGGCGGGGGAAGCCGTTATGAACCTGCTTGAAAAGAATATTCGTCCGCTTGACATTATGACGGCGGAGGCGTTCAGAAACGCGGAAACCGTGGATATGGCGATAGGCGCTTCCACCAACTCCGTGCTCCACCTTCTGGCAGTAGCCAACGAAGCTGGGCTCAAGGGCAAAGTTTCCATAGACATAATGAACGAAATTTCTGCAAAGACGCCCAACCTTTGCAGACTTGCGCCAGCAGGCGAGCACTACATTGAAGAGCTCAACGAGGCGGGCGGAATTTCCGCCGTCATGAAAGAACTTTTGGACAACGGACTTCTGGACGGTTCGGTTATGACCGCGGGCGGTAAAACGCTTGCCGAGACGGTTAAAAACGCCGTTATCCGCGACGAAGAGATAATTCACACCGTTGCAAAGCCTTATTCCAAGACAGGCGGACTTGTGATACTTAAAGGCAACCTTGCGCCCGAAGGTTCGGTTGTCAAGAAGTCTGCGGTAGACCCTAAGATGTACAAACACAGCGGGCCCGCAAAGTGCTTCGACAGCGAAGAAGACGCAATGAAAGCCATATCTTCGGGCAAGATAGTTAAGGGCGACGTAGTCGTAATACGCTATGAAGGACCGGTAGGCGGTCCCGGAATGCGCGAAATGCTTACCCCCACCTCCGCCATCGTCGGCGCGGGACTGGGCGCTGACTGCGCGCTTATAACCGACGGAAGATTTTCCGGCGCGACGCGCGGCGCGGCCATCGGGCACGTATGCCCCGAAGCTGCGGCGGGCGGACTTATAGGGCTTGTGAAAGACGGCGACATAATAGACATCGACATTGAAAACTGCGCAATAAACCTGCGCGTGAGCGAGGAAGAAATTGAAAAAAGGCGCGCGGCTTTCAAGCCTTTGGTAAAGCCCGTAGACGGATACCTTGCGCGTTACCGTGCAAGCGTAACTTCGGCTTCCGAAGGCGCAATTTTTCGCAAATAGAAAAACAGAG
>CAJLLH010000135.1 GCA_905207385.1 uncultured Eubacteriales bacterium | reverse complement strand
AATCGTGCGCCTTAAACCGCTCAGCCATCTCCGCATCGCCGCTCGGCAATCTTGCAGCCGAGCATTACTATGATATTAAATTCACAGAAAAAAAGCAAGCGTTTTTATTCTGAAATAATTAATTCTGCAAATTTTTTTGCTATATTTATCCCGCAGACGCGTTCAGCCTCGGCAAAAAACGCATTTGAGTTGACTTCGCTTAAATATTTCTTGTCGTCAGAACCTATAAGTATGTCCGCGCCGCAGTAATCGAGACCCAAAGTTTGTGCGGCAAGTTCACTCATTTTAATAAGTTCTTCATCAGCATCGTACCGCTCTCCCCTGCCTCCGAGTTCTATGTTTGAACGGAAGTCTTTTTCGTTTTTGCGTTTCATTGCACATACAAATCTGCCGCCGATTACAATGCAGCGCACATCTTCGCCGCCGGGCGCTATAAATTGTTGATAAAAATGCTGCGTCAGTCTGAGCCTTTTTTCGGTGTTCAAAAATTCTTCTCTGCTTTTCAAAAGCTCTACCTCAGCCCCGAATGAACCGCGGCATTGTTTTGGTACGAAAGGATACCTAAGCAGATTTTCGACTGAATTTATAAATTCTTCTGGTATCGTAGCTTCTGAATAATAAGTAAGCGGGGCGGGCACTGTCGCGGGCATAAGTATACCGCTTCCGCACAGTGCGGCGTGCGTAAGCATTTTATCGTCGCACAGTTCGATTGCTCTGGCGCTGTTATAAAGTCTGCATCCCGCCTTTTCAAGCAGATATGCCGCGGCTTTATCTTTATCCAGAAACACGCATTTGCCGTTTATTGCAGTTTGTGCAACGCCGTCTTTTATACAAACCAAGCCCGTGTTTCTTACAATGCAAACTTCTGCGCCAAGTTTTTCAAGCTCTTCCCTTATTCTTTCCGCTTTATATTTTTGTGATGGATTGCGGAAATAAGCGTTTAAAATTATGTTAACTTTCATAATAAAAAGGCAGGGCAAATTGCCCCGCCCGAAATTTTAGGATACTACTCTTATTACAGAAATTACTTCTGCTATGTCGTTGGTTTCTTTTATGTCTTCAACAGCTTTGAGAATGCTCTTTTCTTTTGTCTGATGCGTGATGAAAACGAGAGGCACGTGACCGTCTGCAGCGCCGTCGTCTTCCTGAATCATCTGAGCCACTGAAATGTTGTGGCGCGAGAATATGGAAGATACTTTTGCAAGAACGCCTGCCCTGTCGTGGGCGTCCAGTCTTAAATAGTAAGCGCTTTTGAAGTTATCGACGAATTTAGTCGAAGGGTCGGCATCTTCAGTGTTTTTGAACGTGGAATATCTGAATGAAGGGTGCGTAGCGCAATAAATAACGTCGCCGACGATGGCGCTTGCCGTAGGCATAGCGCCTGCGCCCCTGCCGTAAAGCATAACGTCTTCCACGCAGTCGCCTGTAATGTAAACGGCGTTATAGCTGTCGTTTACGCTTGCGAGGGGATGGCTTGTCTTTATATACGTGGGATGAACGCGCACTTCTATGCCTTCGTCTGTATTCTTGCCTATGGCGAGCAGTTTGAGCGTATAGCCGAGCTGTTTGCCATACTGAATATCTTCGGAAGTAATATTGGTGATGCCTTCCCTGTGTATTTTAGAGAAAGGTATTTTCGTATGGAACGCAAGGCTTGAAAGTATTGAAAGCTTGTACGCCGCATCAAAACCCTCAACGTCTGCCGTGGGGTTAGCTTCGGCATAGCCGAGGCGCTGTGCTTCCTTGAGCACTTCCTCGTAAGACGCGCCTTCGTTAGTCATTTTGGTCAGAATATAGTTGGTTGTGCCGTTTATTATGCCCATCATGGAGAGCACTTTGTTGCCCTGAAGGTTATCCAAAAGGGCACGGATGACGGGAACTCCGCCTACGCAGCTCGCTTCAAAGAAAAGTCCGCAGTTGTTCTTTTTTGCGACCTTTTCAAGCTCGTGGCTGTATTTGCAGAAAAGTTCCTTGTTTGAAGTCACAACCGATTTGCCTGCGTTGAGAGCGGAAAGCACGAAGGTCTTTGCGGGTTCAACGCCGCCCATTACTTCTATAACAATGTCCACATCGGGATTGGAGCATATTTCGGCTATATTAGATGCAATTTTATTTTCCTGAACGCCGAGCGCAAGTGCTTTTTGCTTATTGAGTTCGAGCACGTTTTCAACCACAAGGTCTATACCCTGCGTCTTCTGATAAAATTCCCTGTGCTCCGTGAGCATTTTGTAAGTTCCTCCGCCCACTACTCCGAGACCAAGTATGGCAACTCCGACCTTTTTCATATATTACGAATTGACCTCCGCTTAATTTTACGTTAATCGCCTGCAGATTATTCCGCGGCGCGATATATTTTAGCCTTCTGCGCTGTTTAAATAGTACAGATATTTAAGTCCGTCCAGCGTAAGAAATTTATCCACGCAGTCGATGCAGTCTATTTCTTTAGCAATAACTTCTGAAAAACCGCCTGTCGCTACAGTTTTAACGTCTGGAGCTTTAAGCTCCTTTTTTATCTTTTTGACTATATAGCCTACAAGACCCGCAAAGCCGAAAACAATGCCTGCCTGCATATTGGTAACGGTATTTTTTGCTATTACGGTAGCGGGACGTTCTATCTCCACTCTAGGCAGTTTCGCTGTGCCGTTAACGAGGCTGTCGAGCGAACCTTTTATTCCGGGGGCTATTACGCCGCCTATAAATTCGCCTTTTTCGTCAAGTACGTTGAACGTAGTCGCCGTGCCGAAATCAACAATAATCAGCGGCGCGCCGTATTTTTTGAGCCCTGCAACGTTATTAACCACTCTGTCTGCGCCGACTTCGCGCGCGTTGTCAACTTTGAGGTTGAGCCCCGTTTTAAGTCCGGGGGCAAGCGTGAGCGGCGTGATTTTAAGGTAAGTTGCAAGCATTCTTTCAAGCGTGTAGTCCATCTGCGGAACTACGGAGGAAATTATGCCTCCCTTGATGTCTTCGGGTTTTACGCCGTTATTTGAAAGTATGGTTAAAAGCTGACCGCCGTATTCGTCCGAAGTTTTTTTAAGGTCGGTTGCAACGCGGAAACTTATGACAAGGTCATCGCCGTCAAATACGGCATATTTTATGTTTGTGTTTCCTACGTCAAGACAAATTATCATTATTTTCCTCTTGAAGGACAGTTTTCTTTTTTGCTTTACCTGCATAATATTGTTTTTCCACTATGCGGTAAACCGTGTGCAGAGCGGGCGAAACGACGAGGTTTATCGCAAGCTCTATAAAGAAGTTAAAAGTTACGAGTACAACGCAGATGAACACGAAGATGTTCATGCCGCTGTAACCGCCGATGCTTTCCTGGAAAGCGTTTATAGTACCGGGCATGCACAGGCAGCCTAACACAAAAAGAAGCGTGTTGATTACGGGTACAGAAGCGGATGCGACAAACGTGGCGACATATGTGTTTTTACGCGATATGACGCGGAAAAGCAGTCCGCCGACGAAACCCGCCACCGTCGTTTTGAGGAGGCATATAAGCGTGGTTACCACGGGACTGTAAGTCCATATAAAGAAATAAAATCCCGCGGGTGCGATTATTACCTGAACAAGCACAACAATGCCGTTTGCAAGACCGAGCAGAACGCCTGCAGCAGGCCCGAGCACAAGTGCGCCGAGCACTATGGGTATGAGCGAAAAATTGAGTGTTACCAGCCCGATAGAAAACGAGCCGCCGAATGCCTGCAGAATGATTACAAGTGCAAGCAAAATGCCTAGCGTGGCGATATTGCGCGCGCTAAAAAAGGTTCTTTTAACCTTTTCCATAAAAAACCTCCATCGGATTTCATAATGAATATCCGCAGAAAAAAATATTTTATACCTCTGCCTTTTCGCCTTAAAAATTGACGTTTTAAGCGCGGTTCTGGCATAAACGGTCGAACTTTTTGCATAAAATGTTCGCCGGAAGTACCTCGTAAAGTTTATTTATTATAACATTTACGCCGCCGCAATGCAAGCAAATGAAGCACACAGTAACATTTTTGGCGGAAATTAAATATTATTTATTATAAGTATTAAACGGCAAGGCAAGCGCTTTTACATACCGCCTTGCAACTTTAAATCAAGGAGGAACATATGAACATCTTCTCTAACTGCGGCTGCGGGACTAACAGCTGTCTCTGGATACTTATTCTTCTGCTTATAGCTGCTT
>CAJLLH010000134.1 GCA_905207385.1 uncultured Eubacteriales bacterium | reverse complement strand
ATTTTTCAACGCAATTAAATACGCAATGATGTGCAGCTATATGTATACATATGTAGCGGAATAACGTCGTGCGTTGAATTTTGCCTTACTGACTGCCGAAAACATGCAGGCGCGTTCAACAAACGCCGCCTGCTTTTTTTATACATACGCCCCTTTGCCGCAATCGGCGACCGCCCGAGCGACGGCTTACGCATAATCAAACCGCACAATACATGTTTTAAGGAGTTATCATGGAAAAGAATAGAAATTATAAGTTTGAAACTCTTGCAATACACGCAGGTCAGGAAGAGCCCGACCCCGCAACCGACGCGCGCGCCGTGCCCATATATATGACCACGTCGTACGTGTTCAAAAACAGCGCGCAGGCTGCCGCGCGCTTCGATTTGAAGGAAGAGGGCAACATATACACAAGGCTTCAGAACCCCACTACCGACGTCTTTGAAAAACGCGTAGCCGCGCTTGAAGGCGGCGTCGCCGCTTTGGGCGTTGCAAGCGGTTCGGCGGCAATAACTTACGCCATACAGAATATAGCTTGTTGCGGCGACCACGTCGTTGCGGCGAGCAACCTTTACGGCGGTACGCACAACCTTCTTGCGGTAACCCTGCCAGAACAGGGCATTACTACGACTTTCGTAGACCAGACCGACCCCGAAAATTTCCGCAAGGCGATAAAGCCCAACACCAAGCTCATTTATGCCGAAAGCATGGGCAACCCCAATTCCGACCTCATTGATATGGAAGCCATCGGCAAAATCGCGCACGAAAACGGCATACCTTTCATAGTCGATTCCACGTTCGCGACGCCTTATCTTATAAGACCTTTGGAACACGGCGCCGACATCGTCGTTCATTCCGCAACAAAATTCATGGGCGGGCACGGCACGGCTATGGGCGGCATAGTGGTGGACGGCGGCAAGTTCGACTGGGCGGCTTCGGGCAAGTTCCCCGGGCTTTCCGAACCCAACCCCGCATACCACGGCGTTGTGTTTACAAAAGTCGGCGGCAATGCGGCGTATATCCTTAAAATGCGCACGACTCTTCTGCGCGACCAGGGCGCGGTAATTTCGCCGTTCAACTCATTCCTTATACTTCAGGGGCTTGAAACGCTTCCGCTGCGCGTGGAAAGGCACGTTGAAAACGCTTTGAAAGTCGTTGAATTTTTAAAGAACTGCCCTCAGGTAGAAAAGGTAAATCACCCCTCGCTTGCAACGGGCAAGGGCGCGGAGCTTTACAAAAGATATCTGCCCCGCGGCGGCGGCTCTATATTCAGTTTCGATATAAAGGGCGGAAGGGAAAAGGCGGTAAAATTTTCCGAAAGTTTAAAGCTGTTTTCACTTCTCGCTAACGTTGCCGATGTAAAATCGCTGGTAATTCATCCCGCGTCCACAACGCATTCCCAGCTCAACGAAGAAGGGCTTAAGGCGGGCGGCATATCTTCCGCCACAATCCGCCTTTCCATTGGCACCGAGCACATCGACGACATTCTTGAAGACCTTAAACAGGCGTTTGAAAAAGTAAAGTAAAAATAAATTGAGCGGCACATATGCCGCAATTAACGCTTGCCGCGCATCGTTCTGCGGCAGAGATTTGGAACAATTTGGTCGGCACATATGCCGCAATTAACGTCTGCCGCACGCATTGCCCGGCAAAATTACAGTCATTACGGAGATTTTTATGATATATAACAGCATAACCGAACTTATAGGCAACACGCCCCTTCTGCGCCTTAATAAATATGTAAAAGCGCGCGGATTGGACGCGGAAATTTTAGCTAAACTCGAATACCTCAACCCCGCGGGTTCGGTAAAGGACAGAGTGGCGCTCAATATGGTTCTCGACGCCGAAGAAAAGGGTATTTTGAAGGCGGGCGGAACTATAATCGAGCCTACTTCCGGCAATACGGGCATAGGCCTTGCCCTCGTTGCGGCGGCAAGGGGGTATAAACTCATTCTTACCATGCCCGAAACGATGAGCGAAGAGCGCCGCAGACTTATAAAAGCTTACGGCGCAGAGATAGTTTTAACGCCGGGCGCGGAGGGCATGTCGGGCGCGATAAAGAAGGCGGAGGAGCTTAAAAATACCATTGAAGGCAGCATAATAGCCGGTCAGTTTGAAAATCCCGCCAATCCCGAAGCTCACCGCAAGACCACCGCGCAGGAAATTTTGAAGGACGCGGGCAAGGTCGATATATTCGTCGCGGGCGTAGGTACGGGCGGCACGATAACGGGCATAGGCTCGGTGCTTAAACAAAATAATCCCGACGTAAAAATCATAGCCGTTGAACCAGAGCGTTCTCCCGTGCTTTCCAAGGGCAAAGCGGGCGCTCACGGCATTCAGGGCATAGGCGCGGGCTTTGTGCCCCGCGCGCTGGATACATCCGTATACGACGAGGTTATAGCCGTATCGGACGAAGACGCGCTTTCCGAAGGCAGATTTTTAGCCCGCACGGAAGCCTTCCTTACGGGCATATCCTCGGGTGCGGCAATATACGCGGCGCGCCTTGTTGCAATGCGCGCCGAAAATGCAAAAAAACGCATAGTAGTGCTTCTGCCCGACAGCGGCGACAGGTATCTTTCTACGGCACTGTTTGCCTGAAAGATGCCATAATATCCCCAAATTAACGGTGTTTTTATGAAGATTACGGATATAATTAAAAGTAAAAAAGCGGTGCTTTCGTTCGAGGTGTTTCCGCCTAAAACCGACGATAAGTTTGAAAGCGTTTCAAAGGCGATTGAAGAAATTGCCGCCCTCAGACCCGATTTTATGAGCGTTACATACGGCGCGGGCGGCGGCACTTCGGCATACACCGTTGAAATTTCAAAAAACATAAAGGCGCGCGGAGTAACTTCCGTGGCGCACCTTTCCTGCATTTCGTCCACCAAGGCGGACGTGCGCGAAAAGCTTTTTCAGCTGAAAAATGCGGGCATAGAAAATATACTCGCCCTGCGCGGCGACATACCTCAGGGTTTTACGGGCAACCTCGAATATAAGTATGCGAGCGAGCTCGTCGCGGAAATAAAGGAGTTCGGCGGCTTCTGCATAGGCGGCGCGTGCTACCCCGAAGGACACCCCGAATCGGAAACACTTTATTCAGACATAGAAAATTTAAAGCGCAAGGTGGACGCGGGTTGCGATTACCTTACCACGCAGATGTTCTTCGATAACGACCTTTTTTACAGTTTCCTTGCAAAGTGCTACTCTGCGGGCATAACCGTGCCCATAATTCCCGGCATAATGCCCATAACGCGCGCAAGTCAGGTAAAGCGCACGCTTAACCTTTCTGGCTCGCCCATGCCCGCAAAGTTCAGGCGGATTGTGGACCGCTTCGGCGATAACCCCGCGGCTATGGAGCAGGCGGGCGTGGCTTACGCAACCGAGCAGGTCATCGACCTGTACGCAAACGGCATAAAAGCGGCGCACATTTATTCAATGAATAAACCTCAGGTTGCGCGCGCAATAAAGTCTAACCTTTCGGAAATAATATGATAGTTGTAAACGGCAAAATTTCTGCGCTCGACATAAAGGAAACGCTTCGCTATTTAGGCTATGCGGGGGTGAAGAGTACGGACGGCATAGAGGGGCTTATTTCTGAATGCGAAAGCCTTATTCTGCCCGTGCTTGCGCCTAAAGCCGTTTATACTACCTTCCCGCTTTCGCGCGGAGAGGGGGCCGAACTTGACCTCGGTTTTGCAAAGGTTCAAAGCAAATCGCTGTCAAGAAACCTTGAAGGCTGCAACCGCATAGTTCTTTTTGCGGCTACAGTAGGCGCGGGTGTGGACAGGCTGATTGCAAAGTATAACAGACTTTCGCCCGCGCGCGCCGCAGTGTTGCAGGCTATGGGCGCAGCCGCCGTAGAGCAGTGGTGCGACGAGCTCAACGCCGACATAACAAACAAGTACGGCCCTTCGCGCCCGCGATTTTCCTGCGGGTACGGCGACCTTCCGCTAAAGCTCCAGCGCGAAATTTTCCCCGCGTTGCAGGTAACAAAGAATATAGGCGTAACGCTTACCGAGGGCGACTTTATGATGCCGTCGAAGTCGGTTACGGCTATAGTAGGCATAAAAAACGAGATTTGAAGTTTTGCGCGGGCAATGCCTGCGTTTGTTTAAACTAAAGATATTGCGCATAAGTCGGTAAAAAAGCGCCGCGGCGCAGAATAAGTGCGCCGCGGCGCGCATTACCGTTACAA
>CAJLLH010000133.1 GCA_905207385.1 uncultured Eubacteriales bacterium | reverse complement strand
GTTTTGCTCCGCCTATATCCGAGCGGTACGCGCGTACGCCGCCTTCCTGCGAGGTTACCACAACCGCGCAGTCGCTTTCCACCGATAAAGAATCAACGAATTTCTGCAACTCGCTGTCCATGTAGGTTATAATTCTGCATCCGTCGGTAAGGTCGAAGAAATCGAAGTTAATGTCCTCAAGCTCTTCAAACACGCCGTAAAGGTAACCCGAGCCGTTGCCTTCGCTTATGCAGTCGGAAGTTTCAAGCGGGAGGGCTGTTGCCTGATTGTACTCACTTTCGGTAAGATATCCGCATTCCTGCATGCATTTTAAAACGGTGTTTCTGCGTCTGATGCATTTTTCGGGGTTTTTGTACGGCGAAAAATTGTTCGGCGAGGTAAGAAGCCCCGCAAGCGCGGCGCTTTGACCGAGGTCGAGCTTGTCTGCCGTTGTACCGAAGTAAAACTCTGCCGCGCTTTCCAGTCCGTAACAGTTGTGTCCGAAATAGATAGTGTTCAGGTACATTTCGAGTATTTCGTTTTTGCTGTACTTTTTTTCAAGCTTTCTGGTAAGTTTTATTTCGTTCAGCTTGCGTTTGATGGTTTTGTCCCCCGTAAGGTGGGTGTTTTTTATAAGCTGCTGGCTTATGGTTGAAGCTCCCTGACTGAACGAACGCGAAGAAAGGTTCGCTGCAACCGCCTTAAGCATACGCTTGTAGTTTAGCCCGTTGTGTTTATAGAAGTTTCTGTCTTCCGAGGCTATAAAAGCATTAATCGTGTAGTCGTTCAGATTTTCAAGCCTGACGCTTTTACGCTTGGCGTTAAGCGATGCGCTTGTTATCTCTTTCCCGTTTACGTCGCATACGGTTATGCTTCGGGAGTAGTCTGTAAGTTTGTTTTCGTTCAAAACCGCGTCTTTTGTTATAAACGCGTATACCGCAAAAGCCGCCGCGCAGGCTATAAGCGCAAGAATAATAATTATAAGCACGGCCTTAAATAACTTTCTCATCTAAAATAGTATCGATAAAATAAATAAATTGTTGCAAATTTATTTGAAAAAATTGCCGCAAAATTATATAATTGTTTGTATAATGGAAAACTTTGAAAAGCATTACCACATAGTAACATACGGCTGCCAGATGAACGTTCACGATTCCGAGCGCATCGCGGGCATGCTTTCTGAACTCGGCTATACCTCGTGCGACTGCATGGAGGATGCCGACATCGTTGTTTTTAATACCTGTTGCATAAGGGAAAACGCCGAAAATCATGCTTACGGCAACATCGGCATGCTTAAAAAGCTTAAAGCCGCGCGGCGCGACATGATAATAGCCGTAGGCGGGTGCATGCCTCAACAGATAGGCAAGGCGGATATACTGCATAAAAAATTCCCTTACGTGGACATAATCTTCGGCACACACAACCTTGACAAGCTTAAAGATTACGTTCTGCAAAAGCTCGGCAGAAAGAAGGCTGTTATAGAAATTCAGGCAAAGGAAGGTGAAGTGAAGGAGGGCGAACATCCTCTGCGCACAAGCTACCCTAATGCGTGGATAAACATCACGTACGGCTGTAACAATTTCTGCAGTTACTGCATAGTGCCTTACGTGCGCGGCAGAGAGCGCAGCAGATGTTCTGAAAACGTTATTGCGGAGGCGCGTTCGCTCATAGGCGAAGGTTATAAAGAGCTTACTTTGTTGGGGCAGAATGTAAATTCGTACGCTAACGGCACTGACGATATCCGTTTCCCCGCTCTGCTTGAAAAAATAGCGGCGATAGACGGCAAATTCAGGTTGCGCTTTATGACCAGCCATCCCAAAGATTTTTCTGAAGAACTTGCAAAGGCAATAGCTTCCGACCCTAAAATCTGCAAGTGCGTTCATCTGCCCGTGCAGAGCGGTTCAGACAGAATACTTAAGGCGATGAACAGAAAATATACTTCTGCCGATTACCTCAAAAAAATAGAAATACTTAAAAAATATGTGCCCGACTGCGCCGTTACCACCGACCTTATAGTAGGCTTCCCCGGCGAGACGGACGAAGATTTCAAAGATACTTTAAAGCTTGTAAAAGAAGTGGGCTTTGCTTCGGCGTTTACGTTTGTTTATTCAAAGAGGGAAGGCACGGTTGCGGCGACTATGCCCGATCAGATTCCCGAAGAGGTCTGCAAGGCGAGGATAATGGAGCTTGTCGACCTTGTAAATTCGCTTACGCGCGAGCACAGCGCAAAGTACGTAGGAAAAACGTGCGAAATACTCTGCGAAGGCTTCGACGAAAAGCGCGGACTGTTCCTCGGCAGGGACGAGTTCGGCAGAATGGGCTATTTTGAAAGCGATAAAAACGTTATCGGCGAATTTGTCAATCTCAAAGTCGAAGAAGCGAACGGCGTTTCGCTTATCGGTAAACTTGTTTAAGCTTTTGTCGTGTTCTGATTTTGCGGTAACGCTGGTTTTTAAACTTGCGGTATTCGCTGAATGTTCAGAATTTTAATACTTTAAATTCAGTGTAAACCCCGCTGCGGCGGGGTAGTAGTTTTTTATTTTTACGGGTGTTTTATGGGACTTTCACCTATGATGAGCCATTACCTTTCCGTAAAGGAAAAGTATAAGGACTGCATAGTTTTTTACAGACTGGGCGATTTTTACGAAATGTTTTTCGACGATGCCGAAAAGGTTTCAAAAATGCTCGACCTTACCCTTACGGGCAGAGATTGCGGGCTTGAAAAACGTGCGCCGATGTGCGGCGTGCCTTACCATGCGGCAGACGTGTATATCGCCAAGCTCGTAGGAATGGGTGAAAAGGTCGCCATCTGCGAACAGCTCGAAGACCCCGCGACGGCTAAATCAATGGTTGCGCGCGATGTGGTAAGAGTGGTAACTGCAGGTACGCTTACAGACGAAAAGCAGCTTGACGAAAAAGCTCCCAGCTATGTATGCAGTGCTTTCCTTGAAGGGAATACTGCAGGTCTTGCCTGGGCGGATATAACTACGGGCGAATTCTGTGCGGCTGAATTTTACGGCGACAACGCCGCCGTTCAGACCGTTCAGCAGATGGTAAAACTTGCGGTAAAGGAAGTTATCTGCGACGATAATTTTCTTATGGCTACGCGCGCATTGCCCGAAGTTTCAAGGGGCGGACTGGTAAAATTTTCGTCATATCCCGCATGGGCGTACGGCTCTGCGGCTGCGGAGCGCGCGCTCTGCGAGCAGTTCAATGCAAAGTCGCTTGCCGCCTTTTCCGTAAGCGGACACGCCGCCGCGATAAGTGCCGCGGGCGCGCTTGTGGAATATCTTAAAGAAACGCAGAAACACGCGCTTAAAAATATAGACGGCATAAGATACATACTCGCCGACAACTACATGCGGCTCGACAATACGGCTATCCGCAACCTTGAAATTGTTAAAACGCTTGCCGAGGGTAAAAAATACGGCTCGCTTTTATGGCTTCTGGACAAGACCAAGACGAGCATGGGCGCCCGCCTTTTAAGCGGAAGCATTATTATGCCCCTTGCGGACGAAAAGGCGATAAATTACAGACTTGACGGCGTGGAGGAGTTTTTCAATACTCCCGTAGTTATGCTTTCGGTTGCCGAAATGCTTTCCGAGGTCAGCGACATAGAGCGCCTTGCGGGCAAAATTTCCAACGATAACATAATGCCGCGCGACTGCCTTGCGCTTTCGCGCTCACTTGCCGTTATTCCCAATATAAGGTTCCAGCTTTCGGGCTTTACCTCGCCTGTCGTAAAGGATATCGCATCCGAGCTTATAGATTTAAGCTCCGTTGCCGAACTTATTGACAGCGCGATAGAAAGCGAAAATACGCCGACCGCTTTAAAGGACGGCGGCTACATAAAGAAGGGTTACAACCGTCAGCTTGACGAACTGAGGGACATAAAGAAAAACGGAAGCGCCATAATTCAGCGCATGGAATCGCGCGAGCGCGATACGACGGGTATCCGCACGCTTAAAATAAGTTACAACCGCGTTTTCGGTTATTATATAGAAGTTTCCAAATCGTTCAAGGACAAAGTCCCTTTAAACTACCAGCGCAGACAGACTCTTGCCAATTCCGAAAGGTATACCACCGACGAACTCAAGGAAATAGAGGAAAAGATTTTATCCAGCGAAGATACTGCGCTTAAACTTGAAGCCGAAATTTACAGCGGCATAAAGGAGATTTTAAGTTCAAACATAAACAATCTTAAAAAGCTTTCTGCGGCGGTTGCAAAACTCGACGTTCTGATATACTTTGCCC
>CAJLLH010000132.1 GCA_905207385.1 uncultured Eubacteriales bacterium | reverse complement strand
GCGCGGCCGTCAGGCGTTATACGTAATTTTTTTTAAATGCGTGCAAGTGCGCGGTAGTAGAGCGCCGCGGTTTTAAGGTCGTTGTTGTTGCACCTGCGCTCAACGGCATTCAAAGTATCACCGAATAAATATTTTGCAATAAACATAATCTTTCTCCTTTTTTCTGTATTCTGTTCTTTTTGTTCATGCCGCGCTTCTGCGGCTGCCTTAAAGGCAAAGGTGTAATATTTTCAGCGTATAAGCTCAGTCGTCTTTTCCGCAACCGAGCACTTCGTATGAAAGGGGTTCTACGCCGTAGCTGCTTTCGTTTTCATCGCTTTCAATTTCTTTAAGCATATCGTAAATAGTCATAAATACTGCCTCCTCGGGTAACCTCATATTATAACCCGTAACTTTGCGCCGCGAATAAATAAGTTGTGACTGCGGCTATATATTCAAATTATTTTTCTTAAGTGTGTTTTATTTTTTTGTCTGATTATCTCGCACAGCCGAGTGCCACGTATGAAAGGGGTTTTACCGCCAGTTCATCGCTCGACTCGTCAAGTTCGTTCAGATGTTCGTATATAAACATGGCTCTTTACCTCCCAAATTAATGTTTCCGTTCAGGTTTTCCCCTGAATTCGCTTACAGTATAGCATTGTGATTTTTGTTAGTCAATAACATTTTAAAAATTTTTTGCAATTTTTTATTTGTTATATTGCAACATTATACTATGAAAATACCGATAAAAAATGTTAACAACTTGGTAAGTTTTAATATAATTGTTAAAAACTTTCACAAGCCGATAAACTTAACATTTTTTATCGTATTAAGTATAACCACATTTTTAACCTCCAAACAAAACATTCAAAATTTATGGCGGGGTGGAAAACAAGGGCGGCAAGGTTAAGCCAACAATATTGCAAAGCCGCAAATTTGTGCTTTGCATAAGTTGCCGTTTTTTATTTTGCGCGCGTATGCGGCTGCCCTTGACGGCGCAACTTTTTTGGGGTATAATCAAATAAAAAAATAAACGCAAGGTGTGTTTTATGGCAGACAAATCTTTGATGCTTGACGAAATGAAGCGCGCCGCAGACGTTGCGGCGGGAAGAATAAAAGCTGACGTTGCTTTAAAAAACGTTAAATATCTCGACGTGTTCTGCGCGCAGGTGCGCACGGGCGACATTGCTTTCTGTGACGGCAGAATTGCAGGCGTCGGCGATTACAGCGGCGAAAAGGAGTACGACTGCGGCGGCAAAATTGCCGTGCCCGGACTTATAGACTCGCATATGCATATAGAAAGCACGCAGCTTTCCCCCGAAGAATTTGCCTCGCTTTCAGTTCCACGCGGCACAACCGTTGTTATAGCCGACCCGCACGAAATTGTGAATGTGTGCGGTCTTGCGGGCGCAGATTACATAAGGCGCGCTTCGGCGCGCACCCCGCTCGAAGTAAAGCTTATGCTTCCTTCCTGCGTGCCCGCCACGCCGTTTGAAACGAGCGGTGCGGTTTTGAATGCTGAAGATACAGCCCGCGCGCTTAAGGGCGATAAATTTTTCGGTCTCGGAGAAATGATGAATTACCCCGCGGTGGCGGCAGGAGATAAGGAAGTGCTTGCAAAACTTCTTGCCGCAAAGCTTGCGGGTAAACCTGCCGACGGACACGCTCCCGTAATGAGCGATAAAGAGCTGAACGCCTATGTGGTTTCGGGTGCGCGCACCGATCACGAATGCGCTACCGCAGCCGAAGCGGCTGAAAAGGTTTCGCGCGGAATGTACGTACTGCTCAGGCAGGGCTCAGCTTCGCACGATGTGGCAAACCTCGCGCCCGCTGTCAATGAATATAATTTCCGCAGATTTGCGCTGTGCACGGACGACAGACACGCCGACGGTCTTGCTGCGGAAGGGCACATAGACCACGTTCTGCGCACGGCTGTAAAGAGCAGCATAAAGGGCGAAATCGCCACAATAATGTGCACGCTGAACGCTGCAGAATGCTTCGGGCTTAAAGGCAAAGGCGCGATTGCTCCCGGTTACGATGCCGATATAGCTCTTTTCGACGACCTTGAAAACTTCAATTGCTCGGCTGTGTTCAAAGGCGGCAAGCTCGTTGCCGAAAACGGCAAAGCTTTATTCAATGGAAGAATGGCTCTGCCCGCGGCTGTTAAAAATACTGTAAACGTAGCTCCCGTTACGGCGGACAGCTTCACCATAAAATTAAAAGGCACGCGTGCGCGCGCTATAGGTCTTACCGCGGGAACGCTTGTAACTCGCAACGTTACGGTAGACGTAAACAGCAAAGACGGCGACGTCGTGCTTGAAGGCACCGACCTTCTGCGCCTTGCCGTGGTAGAACGCCACTTTGCAAGCGGCGGAATAGGGCTCGGTCTTGTTCAGGGCTACGGTCTTAAGGGCGGCGCGGCTGCAACCACCATTTCGCACGACAGCCATAACATAATAGTGGTGGGCGACGATAAAGAAGCAATGGCTGCCGCTGTGCAGGAATTAAAACGCATAGGCGGCGGCATGACGCTTGTTCACGGCGGCAAAACTCTTTCCGTTCCGCTTGATATTGCGGGACTTATGAGCTCGGCTCCCGCCGAACAGCATGTAAAACTTTCCGCCGAGCTTTACAAAGCGGCGTACGACGCGGGCGTAAACCGCGGAATAGAGGCGTTCATGACGCTTTCTTTCCTCGGCCTTGCGGTTATCCCCGAACTCCGCCTTACAGATAAAGGTCTTTTCGACGTAAACGCTTTCAGCTTTACTTCAGTTGATGCGGAATAATTTTCATTAACAACGCTGCGCCCCGCAAAAATTGCGGGGCGCAGTTTTTTCAAGCAAAATAAGTTTAAACTATCATCGGTAATTTTTCGGCGTTGAACTGATTGTTGCGTCAAAAAACTTTCAAAGCAATAAATTTTACTGTTTTTTTACAAATTTGTGCTGATTATTTTGCAATTGTGCGATATACTGTAACCGATGCAAAGGCAAGGGAGGCAAAACCCTTGCTACAAAAAATCCTTTTTTTCTCCCCGCAGAGCCGCCATTTTGGCGGCTCTGCGGCTTTATAATTCAAAATTGCAAACATCTTTCGGTTGGCAATTTTAATTTTTGCACCGTGCCTTTCAAATTTGTGTTGTGTGCAATGCAAAAGATAAAACTGGTATTATTAAATTGTTGCAATCTGGTTATTACATTAATATCAGTTGTTGCTATAATTGTTAGTATCCGCATAAAAACCAGCTTGTGCGAATGCATTGCCCGCATAAAATACGATGCTTTCGCGTGTCGGGGCGGGAAATTATGCGCATACAGGGTTGTAAATAATTTTTCCTGCTAAGGAGTTAAATAAAATGGATAAAAAAATTCTTACCATACAGGATTTGTCCTGTGTAGGTCAGTGCTCGCTGACCGTTGCGCTTCCCATACTTTCGGCGTATGGGGTTGAAACCTGTGTTCTGCCCACGGCCGTTCTGTCCAACCACACTATGTTCAAAAAGTGGAGCTATCTCGACCTCACTCCCGAGGTAGACAATATTTATTCCGTGTGGAAGGAAAACGGCTTTACGTTCGACGCATTTCTTCTTGGCTACCTTGGCAAGGCTGCGCTTATGGACGCCGCGGAAAGGGCGTTTGACGAATTTTCTGCCGAAGGCAGGCTGATAGTCATAGACCCCGTGTTCGCAGATAACGGCAAGCTTTACGGCGGGTTCGATATGGACTATGTAAAAGGTATGGCTCACCTCGTGCGCAGGGCGGATATAATTCTTCCCAACCTAACCGAAGCGTGCTTTATGACGGGCATTGAATATAAAACCTCGTACGACAAAGCGTATGTGGAAGAGGTGCTCGCCGCGCTTTCCCGCCTTACTTCTGCAACAGTGGTGGTTACTGGCGTGGAGCTGGACGGCAAAATAGGCGAAGCTATTAAATGCGGAAACAAAATAAGTTACGTAATGGGTGAAAAACTGCCTAAAAGTTCGCACGGCACGGGCGATATATTCGCTTCGGTGTTCACTGCAGAATATCTTGCGGGCAAATCGCTTGAAGAGGCGGCGGACAGCGCGTCCGTGTTCGTGCAGGACTGCCTGCGCGCAACTTCCGCGGAACATTTCTACGGCGTTGTGTTTGAAAAAATTTTAAAGGCTCAGCGCAAGTAATTTACGGCATATCGTCAGCTTTTTTGCGGCGCTTATTTTAAAATTTTGCCGTAAAAAAATCAAATTTAAGCATTCAACGGCATATATATGCGGGGCAATTTAATAAATTTGTTATATTTGCAATGTAAAAAAACGCGTTGAAAGG
>CAJLLH010000131.1 GCA_905207385.1 uncultured Eubacteriales bacterium | reverse complement strand
ATCGCTTGTATGTTCCTTTATGGTTCCGATTATTATTACGTTGTAAAAAATATGTGCGGGGCAAAATGTCATCAAACGATTGCAGGTGATGACAAAATGATGCATAATATAACTACATATTACAATGAATCTTATTGACAGGAAGTGACCGCAGAAATGCAGTCTCTACACATTACATATCAAAATAAAAATTGCTTCCGAGTTACATTTTAGCTGAAGTATCTGAAGGATAAAAGCTGCGCAAACTATCAGTTTCTTTGCTGAATGGCGTTAATCTGAAGGCAGATTGAATTTTGAAAGGGTTATTTCTTAATAATGTGTTGCGTTTACAACGATTGCCTTATTGATGGCTATTTGTTGACTTTCTGGTGAGGCTGGTTTATAATTTTAATATCCCCCATCGGGGGGATATTGTGAGGCATTATGGAAAAACATGAACATACAAAAGCCGTTATCAACAGGCTGTCGCGGGCGACGGGGCATCTGAACGCCGTAAAAAAGATGGTGGAAGAGGGCAGAGATTGCAGCGAGGTTCTTGTTCAGCTTTCAGCAGTGAGGGCGGAAATTGCAAACGTAAGCAAAGTCATTTTGAAGGACCATCTTGACCACTGCATCGTGGATGCGGTTAAGGGTGATGATATGCTGGCGGTTCAGCGCCTTTCGGAGGCTATAGATAAGCTTTTATGAAGAACTCTTCGGTAGGAACGGGAATTTTTTTCGCCGTTCTTGCGGCGGCGCTTTACGCCATAAGTTCGCCGCTTTCCAAATTGCTGCTTGACTATATGCCGTCGACGCTTATGGCGGGCTTTTTATACCTTGGCGCGGGCATAGGCATGGGTGCGATTGCCCTTATCAGGCGGGCGTGCCATATTCAGACTGCAGAAAAAAGATTGACAAAAAGTCAGTTTCCGTTTGTGCTTGGCATGATTCTTCTGGATATAGCTGCGCCTGTATGCCTGTTGTTCGGGCTTAAATCTACAACTGCGGCAAACGCGTCGCTTCTGAATAATTTTGAAATCGTTGCCACTGCAATTATTGCGCTTGCCGTATTCAAAGAAAGAATAAGTCCCCGACTGTGGCTTGGCATTCTTTTTGTAACTTTGTCGTGTGCGCTGCTTTCGTTCGAGGATATATCGGGGTTAAAATTTTCTTACGGCTCGCTTTTCATTCTCGCCGCGTGCGTGTGCTGGGGTTTTGAAAACAACTGCACAAGGAAAATTTCGTCCAAAGACCCGCTTCAGATAGTTCTTTTAAAGGGTATATTTTCGGGGCTCGGTTCGCTTATAATAGGGCTTGCCATCGGCGAACGCGTCAGTGTGCTGTGGAGCGTGTTTGCCGTTCTCGGCGTCGGGTTCGTGGCGTACGGGCTCAGCATATTTTTCTACGTTTACGCGCAGAGAATGCTTGGCGCGGCGCGCACAAGCGCATACTATGCAGTTGCTCCTTTTATAGGTACGTTGCTGTCGCTTATAATTTTCAGGGAATTGCCGCACTATACCTATTTTATAGCGTTGGGGCTTATGGCTGTCGGCGCGTGGCTTTCTTCGCAGGATAAACCTCTTTTTAAAAGAAAGGCGGGGGTAAATGCTTGCAATCCTACGGAGGTGGCCGGTAATAATTCGGTAAAAGACAATACTTCGGAAGAAAATCAGAAAAATTTGCCTTATTGATTATTCGGTGATATAAAAAAACAACTTTGAATTTATGTTTTGCACGGTGAAAGCTTTTAAAAGTTAACATTCACTTAAAAAAAACATTGTAAAATGCAGATAATCAAATTTAAAGGAGTTTTTTATGGTTCAGGGAATAATGGAATTGTTGTTTGATGCCGCTTACCTTGTGTTTGCGCTTGTTGTTGGCATCTATCTTATTGTAAAAGGCAAGAGCAAATTTTTTAAAATGTTCGGCGTTATGGCGGTGGTGTTGTCGTCGGGGGACTCTTTCCACTTAATACCCCGCGTTTACGCGTTGCTTACAACAGGTCTGGAAGCAAATGCTTTTGCGCTCGGGCTCGGGAAATTAATCACGTCCATAACGATGACGGTGTTCTATGTCATTCTGTACTTTATTCTTGAAAGCGTTTGGCAACCCGATAAAAAAATAAAGCTTATAAGCCGCATAACGCTTTTTACGCTTACGGCATTGCGCATTATTCTTTGCGCGTTCCCGCAGAACGAGTGGTTCTTGTATGAAAGTTCGCTTCTTTGGGGCATATTAAGAAATATTCCTTTTGCTTTAATGGGCATAGGCATAATAATAATTTGTCTGATTATCGCCAAAAAGAATAACGACAAAAGCTATCTTATAATGGCGATTATGGTAATTCTTTCTTTCGGCTTCTACATTCCAGTAGTTCTTTTTGCGGATGTGTTGCCTGTAATAGGCATTCTGATGATACCCAAAACTTTGGCTTATGTCGGAGTGGTGGTGATAGGGCTTGTTAAGCACCGCAAATCGGTAAAAGCGGAGCAAATTGACAGCGTTAAGGCAAATTGATATAATGTAAGAGGGGTTGCGTGCCCCTCTTTCATAATTTTAAGGGGAAGATTATGTTTCATATTCTATTGGCGGAAGATGAAGTTCCGCTCAGAAAACTTATAAAACGCAATCTTGAAATGCGTGGGTTTGCTGTTTATGAATGCGGTAACGGCAACGAAGCTCTGTCTTTGCTGGAGCAAAAGGACGTAGACCTTGTTATTGCCGACGTTATGATGCCCACGCTTGACGGAAATCAGCTTACGCAGGCAATAAAATCTTCCGACGCCGACCTGCCTGTACTTATGCTTACGGCATTGAGCACTATCGCTGATAAAAGAAAAAGTTTTGAAGGCGGCGCGGACGATTATATGACAAAGCCCGTGGATTTTGAAGAATTGGAGCTGCGCGTAAGGGCGTTGCTGCGGCGTTACGGTCGGGTTTCAAAACAAAAAATACAAGCGGGAAATACTCAGCTCGATTTTGTTTCAAAAATTTTAAAAGTTAACGGCATTACCGTGGATACAACAAAGAAAGAATTTTTATTGCTGTTTACCCTTCTTTCTTTGCAGGGGCGCATATTTTCCAGGGCGCAGCTGCTGGACGAGGTGTGGGGCTTGGATTCTGAAAGTCTGGAACGGACGGTTGACGTGCACATAAATAAACTTCGTGAAAAACTTTTGCAAAGCGACGTCGCTATTGTTTCTGTGCGCGGGCTTGGTTATAAGGCGGAACTGAAATGAAGAAATTGCTGTTTAAAATTTTTCTGATGATGTGTGCGGCTATGGCGTTGGTATTCGGCATATCGCGCGTCGCCTTGTTAATATTGCAAAAACAAAACGTAACCGACCCTGTCGTTTCGTATCATATAACGCTGATTTCCGGCGCGCTGGGGCTTATTCTTTTTGCTTTGCTGCTGTATCTTTTCGTGGGCAGGCGGCTGAAAGCTGTTTCGTTGGCGGTCAATAACGTAAAGGACGGCAATCTTGAAAGTAAAATAAGCATTAAGGGCAAGGACGAGCTGTCGGAGCTGGCTTACGACTTCAATCATATGGTTGACAGGTTGCAATCCAACGAATACCTTAACAGGGAATTTGTTAAAAACGTTTCGCATGAGTTCAAAACTCCGCTCAGCATAATACTGGGCTACAGCGATTTGTTGCAGTCGGATGCGTTGACCGCCGAAGAAATCAAGGAATATTCAACTTATATCAATAACGAGGCAAAAAGGTTAAACTCCTTAAGCGAAAAACTGCTCGCCATTTCAAGGCTGGATTCTGATAACTTTGTAAATACTCAGCAGTTATTTTCCGCAGACGAGCAAATCAGAAATATCATTCTCTCTTTGCAGATAGTCTGGACAAAGAATAATCTTAATTTTGATGCGGAATTGCCTGAAACATATATCCGTTCCAACAGAGATTTGTGTTACCTTGTATGGCAGAATCTGATTTCCAATGCGGTTAAATATACGCCCGTAAACGGGAATATTTCGGTAAAGCTATCCGAAGAAAAGAATTGGCTGATATTCAGCATAACAAACACGGGAAATTCGCTGGCGGGAAAAGAAGAGTTTATATTCCAGTCCTTTTATACAAGCGATAGTTCGGGCAAAGATAAGGGTACGGGGCTTGGTTTGCCGTTAGTTAAAAAAATTTTGCAAAAACTTGGCGGGGATATTACGGTATCCCGTACAGACAGCACACAGTTTACTGTAAGGCTTCCCTTAACCTGACGTAAATTAGTGCGAGTGGCTTGCCTGCAGAATATCACGGTCTTAGGTCAAGTGCGTCTGCGTGCCGCCATTTGTGGTTCTTGAATCAAGCCGGTTTTAAATGCGTAAAAATGGTGC
>CAJLLH010000130.1 GCA_905207385.1 uncultured Eubacteriales bacterium | reverse complement strand
CGCACTTATTTGTGCGGCGGGGCGCCTGAACTTATACGCCGAACAGCGCAAACTTTTTCCGCGTATATCATTAATGCTTCCGCCTCCTCCCCTTTAAATTACCTTCGTACATATGCGCATATGCTTTAAAATTACAAAAAAGTGAACTTTATGAAAAGTCGGTGAATATAATTTTTAAGTGCGCAAAAGCGTTGACATATGCCGCTTGCTTGCATATACTGTAAAAACAGTTATCAAATGATAAGTATTAAAAATCTGAAAAGGAGTAAAAATGACAGACAAGGACCAGGCCGACCAGGTAGTATCCATCTTTCTGCGGTTCAAAGACTGCATACGCAAATACAAACAGCGGGTTACCGGCGGCAAAAAATCATTCATTGTACTGGGAAGTCTTATAGAGTACCAGCGGCGCACGGGCAGACCTGTTACCGTAACCGAGATATCGCGCATTTCGGGGCTGGCGCTGCCGAATGTAAGCAGACTGCTTGTTCCGCTTGAGCAGGACGGACTTATTTGCAGAGAAAAGACGGGCAGAACGGTCAGCGTTATTATTACCGAAAAGGGCGACGCAATGCTTAAATCGCAATGGACGGAAATAATTGAAGACATAAAGACGGCATTGAGCAACCTTTCCGACGAGGAATACAGCGCATTCACTTCAGCAGGCGAAAAAATACTTTCCAGCCTTGAAGCAAACTTTAAAAACAAATCTGCGGGAGAAGAAGCATGTTAAGACTTTATAAAAACCTTAAAGCCAAAGACTGGCTGCTTATAGTTTTCATAGTCGGAATAACGGTAGCACAGGTTTATTTTACAATGCTGCTTACCGACCAGATTTCCGCGATAGTCGGCGCAATTCAGTCGGTCAGCATGCATGTACCAGGCGCGACGACGGCAGACATATGGCGCGAAGGCGGACTTATGCTGGCGTTCGCGGTATGCAGCGCGCTGTGTCAGGTAGCTTCGGGCATATCCGCTTCGCGCGTGGCGAGCGACCTTTCCGCAAGGATAAGGAGCAAGGTATATGCAAAAGTGGAGAGTTTTTCAATTGCCGAAGTGAACAAGTTTTCCACGGCATCTTTGATAACCCGAACGACCAACGACATTCAGCAAGTGCATATGGCGAACATAATAACGCTGAGAATGCTTATATATGCGCCGATTATGGCAGTTTGGGCGATATGCAAAATAAACGCTTCAAGCGCGGAACTCACTACCGCCACCGCCGTTACCATAGTAATACTTGTTGTCTGCATAGCGGCGATTATGCTTGCGGTAATGCCCAGATTCAGACTTATGCAGAAGCTTACCGATAAGCTTAACGGCGTAACGCGCGAAAACCTTACGGGCATAAGGGTTGTCCGCGCGTACAATGCAGAAAATTATCAGGAAGAAAAATTTGAAAAGGCTAACGCTTCATTCACCAAAACGCAGCTTTTCACAGGTCGCGTGATAGCGCTTTTAAGCCCTATTATGATGCTTGCGATGAACGGACTTACGCTTGCAATTTACTGGATAGGCGCATCGCTTATGAACGCGGGCGAAATAGAATACCAGACGATAGTTTCATTCATGACGCTGGCTTCGCAGGTCATAATGGCATTTTTGATGCTGCTTATGATGTTCATACTTCTGCCCCGCGCGCAGGTTGCGGCAAAGCGCATTAACGAAGTTCTTGAAACTACCCTTTCCATCGCCGACCCCGAAACGGAAAAGCCCGTAACCGAAACGGGTACCGTAGAATTCAAAGACGTAAGCTTCCGCTACCCCGATGCAGACGCCGACGTATTCGAGCACATATCTTTCCGCGCGGAAAAGGGTCAGACGATAGCGTTTATAGGCAGTACGGGCAGCGGCAAATCTACACTCATTAACCTTGTTCCCCGCTTTTACGATGCGACGGAAGGCGAAGTACTTGTAGACGGCGTCAACGTAAAAGATTTAAAACAGAGCACCCTGCGCGATAAAATAGGCTACGTTCCGCAAAAGGGCGTGCTGTTTACGGGCACAGTTGCAGACAACATAGGCTTCGGCGGCAAATCTGACCGCGAGGGAATAATAAACGCGGCTAAAATTGCAGAAGCCGACAGATTTATAAACGAGATGGAAAAGGGCTACGACAGCCCCATATCGCAGGGCGGCAAAAACGTTTCGGGCGGGCAGAAACAGCGCATTTCGATAGCGCGCGCCGTAGCGCAGAAGCCGGAAATCATGATTTTTGACGACAGTTTTTCCGCACTCGACTACAAGACGGACAAAAAAGTAAGGCAGAACCTGAAGGAAAATCTGAGCGGCGTAACCAACCTTATAGTAGCCCAGCGCATAGGCACTATTATGGATGCAGACAAGATAATAGTTCTGGATCAGGGCAAGGCTGTAGGCGAAGGAACTCATCGCGAGCTTCTTGAAACCTGCCCCGTTTACAGGGAGATAGCGCTTTCGCAGCTTTCAAAGGAGGAACTCGGCTTATGAGACCAGGCATGAACAATCACGGCGCCGTGCTTAAAAAAGGCGAATTCACCAAAAACATCAAAAAGCTTTTAAAGCACATGCGCCCCTACTATATACCTATTATTATATCGCTTGTATTCACCATAGGCGCAACCCTTCTTTCGATATTCGCGCCGCAGATACTTTCCGATATGGTAAACGTTATAACGGCAAGCTTCGGCGGCGAACTTATAGACATGAACGAACTTGCGCGCTTTGCAATCATACTTATCGTATTTTATGTAAGCAACGCGCTGTGCACGTACGTTTCAAGCTTTATAATGACCACCGTTTCGCAGAGAATGTGCCGTTCGCTGCGCACGGATATTTCGGGCAAGATAAACAAAGTTCCGCTTAAATACTTCGATTCGCACCCCTACGGCGACACCCTTTCCCGAGTTACCAACGACGTGGACACGATAGGCAACTCAATGCAGCAGGCGGTATCGATGGTTGTGCAGTCGGCGTGCATGGTTATAGGCGTGCTTATTGCAATGTTCGTAACGTGCTGGCAGCTGGCGCTTACCGTGCTTATAATAGTTCCGTTCATGGCAGTGCTGCTGTTCGTTATTATGAAGTTTTCGCAGCCCCAGTTCAGAAAACAGCAGGACGAACTTGCAGTACTGAACGGAAAAGTTGAAGAAAACTATTCTGGACAGCTGGTCATTAAGGCTTTCAACGCCGAAGGGCGCACGGGCGCGGACTTTGAAGCGACCAACAAAAAGCTTAAAAAGAGCACCTTCCTTGCGCAGGCGCTTTCGGGCATAATGCAGCCCGCGATGACGTTTATTTCATATTTCGCATACGCGGCTGTCTGCGTAGTTGCGGGCATAATGATAAGCAACGGAACGGGCGGCGTCGGATTCGGCACGCTTTCGGCATTCCTTGTATACGTAAACCTGTTCCAGAGCCCCTTATCGCAGATAGCGCAGGCGGCTAACGTATTGCAGAGCGCGGCGGCGGCAAGCGGACGCGTGTTCGAGTTCCTTGAAGAAGAGGAACTTTCCGACGAAAGCGCAAAGAGCTACCTTTTAAAAGACGGCGTGCGCGGCGAAGTAGAATTCAGGCACGTTAAGTTCGGATACAACGAAGACAGGGTAATAATTCCCGATTTTTCGGCAAAAATCCAGCCCGGCTGGAAAGTTGCGATCGTAGGACCTACGGGCGCGGGCAAGACCACTATGGTAAACCTTCTGATGCGCTTCTACGAGGTAAACGACGGGGACATTTTAATAGACGGCGTTTCGGTAAAGGATATGCCGCGCGAAGAAGTGCACGACCTTTTCGGAATGGTTTTGCAGGATACGTGGATGTTTGAAGGCACTTTGCGCGAAAATATAGTTTATTCCAAGACCGCCACCGACGAGCAGGTTAAAAAAGCTTGCGACGCGGCGGGCATAAGCCACTATATTTCCACCCAGCCCGGCGGACTTGACCACTACGTTGAAAGCGGCGACGAAATTTCCGGCGGACAGAAACAGCTTATAACCATAGCCCGCGCGATGGTTGAAAACGCGCCAATGCTTATTCTGGACGAAGCTACTTCCAACGTGGATACGCGAACCGAAGAACTCATTCAGACGGCGATGGATAATCTTACCCGCGGCAGAACGAGCTTTGTTATAGCGCACAGACTTTCAACCATAAAGAACGCCGACCTCATACTTGTTATGAACGAAGGCAACATAGTCGAGCAAGGCACGCACGAACAGCTTATTGAAAAGGACGGCTTCTACGCAAAACTTTACAATTCGCAGTTCGCAAACGAATAACTGCCGACAATGCGCCAAAGGGCGGATATGCGGTAATTTAACCGCTCCGCGGCGCATTTTATAAGCCGCCGCC
>CAJLLH010000129.1 GCA_905207385.1 uncultured Eubacteriales bacterium | reverse complement strand
GTGTGCGGGCGGCGGCGGAAATTGTTTCCGCCGCCGCCTTTTTCGCTTTACATTCGGGCGTTTTTACTATATAATTACATACATGAAAATTGCGGACAAATGGAAGGATTACACAATACTTGCTACGGGCGACGGCATGAAGCTGGAGCGCTGGGGTAACGTCGTTCTTCTGCGACCCGACCCGCAGGTTATATGGCGTCCCTCGCGCGATTTGTACGCCTGCGGCGACATAAACGCGGTCTACCGCCGCAGTTCCAAGGGCGGGGGCGGTTGGGAATACCGAAAACCCGTTCCCGACGAATGGACGGTATCTTACCGCGACCTTAACTTTATTGTAAAGCCGATGGGCTTCAAGCATACGGGACTTTTCCCCGAACAGGCTGCCAACTGGGACGCCATGCGCGCGCTTATTGAAAACCGCCTTAAAACTCAGCCTGACAGACCTGTAAAAGTGCTCAATCTTTTTGCGTACACGGGCGGCGCGTCCGTTGCCTGCGCAAAAAGCGGCGCTTTGGTAACTCACGTGGACGCGGCTAAAGGAATGGTGGAAAGGGCGGGGCGCAACGCTCGTCTTTCGGGCATAGAAAGCGGCATACGCTATATCGTTGACGACTGCTTCAAGTTTGTCAGAAAGGAAATACGCCGCGGCAACCGCTACGACGCCATCATCATGGACCCGCCCAGCTACGGCAGAGGACCTTCGGGCGAGACGTGGAAGATTGAAGACGATATCTTCGATTTTGTAACCACCTGCGCTCAGGTGCTGGAAAAAGACCCGCTTTTCGTGCTTATAAACAGCTACACGACGGGGCTTCAGCCTACGGTAATCAAAAATATTTTAACGCTTGCGCTTAAAAATTTCAGCGGCAAAACCGAAGCGTACGAACTTGGACTGCCTACCGAAGAGGGCATATGCCTCCCCTGCGGCGCCAGCGGTCTTTTTACGTCGGAATAAGTTTTTTGCGCTTTTGCTTTTTTGGCTCAAGGCGGCGCGGATGCGGAAAATATTCAATTGCCCCGCACATATGCCCCGACAAACATAAAAACATCAAAACAAATACGCCTTAAGGATTAAAAATTTTCTGGTATTTTATGAACACGGAAGACCTTGTAATTTTATACGAAGACAACCACATAATAGTAGTTCTCAAACCGCAGAACATAGCGTGCTGCCCCGACGAAAGCGGCGACGATAACCTTTTCGACTGCATAAAGCGCTACATCAAAGAAAAGTACGAAAAGCCCGGCAACGTATTTCTCGGCCTTATACACAGGCTGGACAGGCCTACGGGCGGCGTAATGGTATACGCAAAAACTTCAAAGGCTGCCGCAAGGCTTTCCGAACAGCTCAAAAGCGGCGGTTTTGAAAAAAAATACCTCGCCGTGCTGTGCGGCACGCCGTCTAAAAAGAGCGCCACGCTTGAAAACTATCTGCGCAAAAACTCTGTAAACAATATGGTTTACGTGTGCACGCAGACGGAAGAGGGCGCGAAGTTTGCCTCGCTCGACTACGAAATAATAGGCGAAGCAGGCGGGCTGAGCCTTGCCCAAATAAAGCTGCATACTGGCAGAACGCACCAGATAAGGGTGCAGATGGCTGCAATAAACGCTCCCGTATACGGCGATATGCGCTACGGCGGCGAAAACGCGGTAAAGGGCAAATTATCGCTCTGGGCGTATTCGCTTTCCTTCTCTCACCCCGTAACGGGCGAAAAATTAAGGTATATCGCCGAACCGCCTCTTAGCGAAAAACCCTGGAAGTTCTTCCGTTTAGACCTTAAAGCGTAAAATTTAAGTCAATTGTGTGAAAAATTGAAAAGTATTTGTCGGGCGCAAACAAAAGCGTTTGACAAATACTTTTTTTAATAGTAAACTTAAACGGTAAGACTTCGGCGCATGCCGCGCCTTGCGGTTAAACCCCGTGCGGCAGGCTGTGCGCGTCTTGAATATAAAAACAAAACCAACAAGCTTTTTTCGGAGCCGGTTATGACCAAAAATAGGAAATTATCTGTAACAACACTCGCCATCGTTTCGGCAGCTTCGCTCTGCGCGGCGGCCGCCATGATGAGCGGAACGCTGACCGCTGCCGCTGACAGGGAAGTAACCCTTACTGGCAGCAGCATCTTCTATACCTCCAACCAGGCGGAAATAGGCGACCAGACGGTGGGGGACAAGCACTACACCTCGTTCGTGTTCGCCGAAGACGACAGCGCGGTAACCTACCGCAAAAACCTTGCTTACCGCTGGTTCGATTCCCAGACTCAGACCACGGGCGCATATCTCTCCACGGAAATAGGCTTTACTTCGCTTGCGTTTGAAAGCTTTACCATAAAGTTCCAGAGCCAGCAGTACACCCAGACCGAGGACGAGGTAACCGAAAACTTTATTACCTTCGTCGCCGATGACGAGGCTGAAAAAGTTTACGCTGTAATAGGCGGGGAGAACGAGCTTACGCTTGAAGAACTTAAGACCAACGAAGACTACACCGCGCTTTCTTACAGCAATCTTGAAATAAGCTTCACCGACTACGCAAACGGCGTATACACAGTAGAAATTACCGACGGCAGTGCCGTTCAGAGCGGAAAGTTTGAAAACGTCGGCGGAACTTACGCCCGCTACGTATCGTCTTCCAGCAGCACTTCGGTAATTCCCCTCACTTACAGCGCACAGTTCGCAGAAGGTTCTTCCGAAGCTGCTACAATGGTGCTTTACAGCTTCAACGGACAGAGCTTTGAACTTACCGGCGAAGACGGCGCGCGCCACATCACCGACAACGTTGCTCCCGTTATATGCCTCAACGAAGACGTAAGAACGCTTGAATACGGCCGCGATATCGACCTCGACTACGTGGTAATCGATATGCTCGCAACGTCGCCCCGCGCAACCCTCAATTATTATGTATTGAAAAATTCGCAGGTAACGGCGGGCGGACTTAACGATACGGGCAGAGACGAAAACGGAACTCTTCCCGATGACGCTAAAACTAACTTCGTATCTGTTTCCAGCAGCGATATTTCCCCCGTTATCAAGGGCGGCGATGTTTACAACGACGGCATAGACGACAAGGCTGAGTTCAAAACTGAATGCCTTGTAAAGGTATATTTCTTCGTTCAGGATACTACAGCTACGGGTTACAACCACGACGAAGTGTTCCTTGAATGGTATGTTCCCGCCGAGTATCTGTGCTCTGTTGAAAGCGACGGCGAAACTTACAGCTTCATAAGGGCTACGGACGACGGCGAGGGTGCATCTTATGCCGAAAACGCGGCTGATTATCAGGAGCTCGTCAATGACGCGCTTGCAAACCAGCAGGCTTCCGCCGGCGACGATAAGTACCTCTATCTTCCCAGCTTCGAAGGCTATGTTAACGACAACATAACCGCGTACCGCGACCTTAAATTCTCTATTTATTATATAAGCAACGATTCAGGTTCTTCTTCCTCGCTCAGCTATAACGAGCTTGCGATAGAGCTTGAAAGCGACGGTCTTTACAGATTTGTAATTTACGCTACCGACGCCGCAGGCAACGATATGTATTATCTGGACGCCGAAGGCAACAAGGTTAAGTTTGCTGCAAGCGAGCTTACCGAACTTCTTGAAAACCCTGCAGAAAGCGACCTTGCTGATTATATCCCCGTATACAGCTTTGAAGTTAACTACGGCGGTCTTACGGTAACCGACCCCGAAGGTCAGAACATCGGCTTCGTCGGCACTGAATATTCCGCTTCCGATTTCGAGGTAACCGGTCTTTCTTCAAACTATACGACGACTTACACGCTGTTCCTTTTTGACAGGTACAAGTATTCCACTGCGGAAGGCGGCGGTCCTATCTCTTATTCGGAGTTCCTTCTTAAGATGAAAGACCTGCTCAACGACCCCGAAACCCGCGCTGAATACTTCACCGCGATAGTGCCTGTTGCCGACCTTGTGTCCACGGACGAAAACTACGACCAGTTTGCCGATTACGAGTGGAAGCCCGATTCGCTTTCCTTCATACCTCAGGACGAAAATGCGTTCTATGTAATAATGATGGAGGCGGTAGACAACACCTTCCAGACCAAGTCCATACAGAGTTATATGGGCATAAGCGTTTCTGCTGCGGCAGATCCTCTGCCCGGTGAAAACGACTGGCTGGAAAACAACGTTGCATCCGTAGTGCTTCTTTGCATAGCGGGCGTAGCGCTCATCGGTATTATCCTGCTTATCGTAATCAAACCCAAGGACAAGGGTGATATAGACGAAATTGCCGATAAAGAGGCAAATAAAGTATCTTCCAGAAAGAAGGTAAACAAAAAGTCTGAATAACGGCTTTTGAATTGAAATTGATAACCGCCGCGCAGAAACTGCGCG
>CAJLLH010000128.1 GCA_905207385.1 uncultured Eubacteriales bacterium | reverse complement strand
TCATGTTCGATCTCGCGCTGCAATATAGCAGCGGCATCCCCCAGCCCACCAAGGCCATCGCCGAGCGGGAGCGCATTCCCGACGCGTATCTGGAGCAGCTCATCGCCACGCTGCGCAAAGCGGGGCTGGTCACCAGCGTGCGCGGCGCGCAGGGCGGCTATATACTCGCTGTACTGCTTATCTGTAAGCTTTGCAATTTTCTTTTTTTTACGGGACATAAAATAATAACCTCCGCTTTTTTTATTGTAAGTGATTATGGGCGGAGCGGCGGTTTTTTATTCGGCGGAGCTCAAATATTTGCGGCATACTTGCGGGCGTATTAAGCTTAGCACGCAAAAGCCTTAAAAATTTACGCAACGAACCCTTTGAGTCCGTACACCAAAAACGTTTCTATTGTGTTTGCGAGCTCGTCGGCGCTTTCGCGCCCTTCTTTTTTGTTCAGCCAGCAATATATGATGCTGTTGAATGCAGATTGTATGAATTCAAGTATGTATTTTTTGTCCGCGCGCTCGTCAAAAATGTTGTCGTCTTCAAACTTTTTCATAATGGTGTTTTTAAGCTCCTCTTTAATTCTTGCGGGCAGAACGGTGGGAGTGCCTCTTTCAAGCACGCATATGCGGTAAATATCGGCGTTGCTTTCCACTACGCGGATAAGGTTTACTATTATGTCGTGTATCTTGTTGGGCTTGTCCAGCGTGAGCGCAGCCATCTCGCCGAGGTTGGCAGAAACTATCATGTTCTCGCCTATTTCGTCTATAAGCGCGTAAATGTCTGAATAGTGCAAATAAAATGTAGGTCTGCTGATATCTGCAAGTGCGCAAATGTCCGCTACGGTAATTTTTTGTATCGGCTTGCTCTTTATAAGCTGCATAAACGCTTCGCTTATAACCATTTTTGTATATTTTGTTCTGCGGTCGGTTTTCATTTCTGCCCTCCGTTAATTTACAGTTAAATATTGTTTGTAAAGTATTTTACAAATCTAAAAAAATTGACAGTTGATTTTTAATTTACACCTGTATATAATTTATATTGTAATTATATAACGCGCCGCGCGTTCAGTCAAGAGCTGTTTTTGCGCGGCTTTCGGAGAAAATATGGGGCATTTTATTGAGCTGGCCGAAGTCTTTAAAACATACGGAACGGGCGAAGGCAGCGTGCGTGCGCTGAACTCGCTCAGTTTTTTTATTGAAAAGGGCGAGCTTGCGGTGGTGGTAGGCCCTTCCGGCGCGGGCAAGACCACAGCGCTCAACATAATAGGCGGTATGGATACCGCCACTGGCGGCAAAGTGTTCGTGGACGGGCTGGAAGTAACGGCGCTGAGCGGCGCAAAACTTTCGCGTTACAGGCGCGACGACGTGGGCTTTGTTTTTCAGTTTTACAACCTTATGGCAAACCTCACCGCGCGCGAAAATGTAGAACTTTCCCTTCAGATAAGCCGCAAACGCTTTTCCGCGGAAGAGGTGCTTGCCGAAGTGGGGCTTTCGGACAGAAAAAACAACTATCCTTCCCAGCTTTCGGGCGGGGAGCAGCAGAGGGTGGCAATTGCGCGCGCCCTCGCCAAAAATCCCAAACTTCTGCTTTGCGACGAGCCTACGGGCGCGCTTGACTACGTTACGGGCAAATCGGTTTTAAAGCTTTTACAGCAGTCGTGCAGGGAAAGAAACATGACTGCGGTTATAATTACGCATAACGAAGCTCTCGCGCCGATGGCGGACAGGGTTATACGCATGCGCAACGGCAGGGCTGAAAGCGTAAACGTAAACGCGCGCCCCGTGCCCGCGGATATGATTGAATGGTGATTATATGAACGCACTCATAAAAGATTTTTTCAGAGGAATAGCCAAAAACAAGGGCAAGTTTATTTCGGTATTCTTTATAATACTGCTCGGCGCGGCGTTCTTTTCGGGGCTGAGGTCCAGCCGCGGCGATATGCTCTTTTCCGCGGAAAAGTATTACGACGATTACGCGCTTATGGACCTTAAAGTACTCAGCGAAAACGGACTTACCGAAAAGGACGCGGAAAACATATCTTCGCTCGACGGCGTGGATAAGGTGGTCGGCGGCTGGTCGCTCGACGTTTTAAGCGACACGGCGGACAATAAAGCAATCAAACTAATATCTTATTCGGACGAAGTCAACATTCCCAACGTAACCGAGGGCAGTCTGCCCGAAAACGACGGCGAGTGCCTTCTGGACAGCTTTTTTGCCGACGTATACGGTTACGGCGTGGGCGATAAAATAAAAGTGTCGGCGGACGGGTCGTTGCTCGGCATGCTGCTTTCGCGCACGGAATTCACCGTTGCGGGACTTTGCGACCTGCCTTACTATATGGATTTGAACAGGGGTACAGGCACGGTGGGCAACGGCGAACTTGACGGCTTTGCCGTGGTTATGCCCGAAACCTTTTCTCGCTTTCCCGTATATACCGAAGTGTGCGTAACCGTGAGCGGAGCGGCGGAGCTGGACAGTTTCGGCGAGGAATACGAAAAAAAAGTTGATAGCGTCGCCGAAAAAATAGAAGAGCTGTCGGACGGAAACTGGTACGTGCTGGACAGGGGGTATATAGCTTCCTGCGTCAATTACGAAAACGATGCCGAAAGAATAAACAGCCTGAGCGGGCTGCTGCCCATAATTTTCTTTCTTGTGGCGGCGCTCGTAAGCCTTAACGCCATGACGAGGCTGGTGGAGGAGGAGAGGGCACAGATAGGCACGCTTAAAGCGCTCGGCTGCGGCGACGGCACAATAATTTTCCGATATCTCGCTTACGCTCTGCTGCCTACCCTTCTCGGCGCGGTGGTCGGGGTGCTGTTCGGCGAAAAGGTTTTCCCGCTCGCCATAATGAACGCGTATTCCCTTCTGTATACAGGTCTGCCGCAAAATCTTGCGCCGTACAACCTTACACAGGGCGCGATAGCCGTTGTGGCAAGCGTAATCTGTACGGGTCTTGCAACGCTTTTTGCGTGCTTTAAAATTTCGCGCGAAAAGCCTGCCGGCATAATGCGCCCCGAAGCCCCCAAGGCGGGCAAAAGGGTGGTTATGGAAAAAATTCCCTTCGTGTGGAAGCGTTTAAGCTTTACCCAGAAGGCGACGGTAAGAAATTTATTCCGCTACAAAAAGCGCTTTCTTATGACGGTAATAGGCGTCGCGGGGTGCATGGGGCTTGTTATGGTCGGGCTCGGTCTGCACGATTCCATAATCGTAGTAGCCGACAAGCAGTTTGAAGAAATCACGCACTATCAGGCGGCGGTAACTTATGCCGACAACATTTCTCAGGAAGATAAAGAGGGAGTAATTTCAAAGATTTCCGAAGAATACCCCGACATATCCGCGATGGAAATGTACAGCATGTCGGTAGACGTAAGGAACGGCGACACAGTCCAGACGGTATTTTTAAGCGTTCCTTATTCTTTGGAAGGGCTTGAAAACTACTTTACTTTCCGCGGCAGAACGTCGCACAAAAGTTTTGCGCTGGACGACGGCGGAGCGCTGATAAGCGAAAAAACTTCGTCGACGCTCGGCGTGGGTGAGGGCGACGAACTTATTATAGGTTCGGGTTCGGCTGAAGTTAAAATAAAAATTTCCGCCGTTTACGAAAATTATATAGGTCATTATCTGTTTGTGTCGCCATCGCTTTACGCGCAGGTCTACGGCGGCGCGCCGCAATATAATCAGCTCATTCTGCGCTATGCGGATAACTCCGACGCCTTTGAAAACGAGCTGGGCAGCTATCTTCTTTCGCTCGGCGGAGTGCAGGGCGTAACCTTTGTATCCACTACGGTTAAGTGGGCAAACGATACTCTTTCGTCGCTGAATACAATAGTTTTCATAGTGCTCGCCGCGGCGGCGCTTCTGGCGTTCGTGGTGCTGTATAACCTCAACAGCATAAACATAGCCGAACGCAAAAGGGAGCTTGCCACGCTCAAAGTGCTCGGTTTCCGAAACAGGGAAGTTGCGGCATACGTATATAAGGAAAATATTCTGCTCACCGTTCTGGGCATAATATTCGGCATAGGCGTCGGCATTCTTCTGCACAGCTTCGTAATCAAATCTATCGAGGTAGACCTCATAATGTTCGGCAGAACTATTGCGCTTTCAAGCTTTTTCATCGGCGCGGCTATAACCATAGGTTTTTCTCTGCTGGTAAATTTAATAATGTACCGCAGCATCAAAAAAATCGATATGGTCGAATCGCTGAAAAGCGTGGAGTAAATGCAATTTTTAATTGAATTTTTTACGGCGCTCTGAATTGCGTAATGGCGATTGGCGCGGCAGTATGCGGCGGCATTAATAAAATTCTGCCTTGCGCGCAGAAAAAAAATAATCAGTTATTTATCGGAAAATTAAAAAAATTTTAAATTCAAACTCAATTAAAAATTCTCAGAATAAAACACCCCCGCGCG